>CAZHIZ010000219.1:0-5357 GCA_964532875.1 uncultured Caldithrix sp.
ATGATCATGACCGTACGTGCCTTGTCCACATTCAAAATCGGCATGCCGTACAAAGGACTGGATTTGTCGGTTCGGGCGGCCGGATTAATTACGTCGTTGGCCCCGATGACCAATGCCACATCCGTATTCTGGAATTCTTCGTTAATTTGATCCATCTCGTACAACATGTCGTAAGGTACGTCTGCTTCGGCCAACAATACATTCATGTGGCCGGGCATACGGCCTGCCACGGGGTGAATAGCGTATTTTACCTCGATGCCTTTTTCGGTTAATAATTGATCCAATTCGTGCAGAACATGTTGTGCCTGTGCCACAGCCAACCCGTAGCCGGGCACGATAATCACCGATTGGGCCGCTTCGAATACGGTGGCTGCATCTTCGGCCGTGTATTGGGCCACTTCAGATTTATCTTTACGAGCTCCGGACGGACCGCCGTCCCCGGTACCCACAGCGCCAAAAAGTACATTGGCCAAAGAGCGATTCATGGCTTTGCACATGATATTGGTGAGGATGATGCCCGAAGCGCCCACCAGAGCCCCACTGATGATCAATACATTGTTAGAAAGCACAAAACCGGTCATGGCTGCCGCCAATCCGGAGTAGGAATTCAAAAGGGAAATAACAACAGGCATATCCGCTCCGCCAATGGGGATAACCGAAGTGATGCCTAATACCGTGGCCAGAGCGATGATGACCAACAGAAAGGTTTGCAGTGTGGGGTTGTACACAAAAAAACCGCCCAAAATCAACGAGACGATCAATAGAAAGGCATTGGCAAATTTTTGTCCGGGAAAGGTGATCGGAGCACCGGTCATCAAACCCTGCAGTTTGGCATAGGCAATGACACTACCCACGAATGTCACCACTCCGATGAGCAAACTAAGTACCAGGGTAATTCGCACATCAATGGTCATGTGCGCGCCGGAGCGAATGTATTCCGAATAGGCTACCAGTGCCGAGGCAGCGCCACCGAAACCGTTGAATAAAGCCACCATTTGGGGCATGGCGGTCATTTCTACGGTTCGGGCGGCATACGCGCCAATAGCCGCACCGATGACCAAACCGGCTATGATGTAAGTGAAATCCAATATCTGTTTATCCAGCAAAGTTACGATGATGGCCATTAACATACCCACCATGGAAAGCAAATTGCCTTTTCGTGCCGTTTTGGGAGAGCCTAAATATTTCAAACCCAAGATGAAGAGAATGGCTGCCAGTAAATAAGTTAATTCCGTGATAACCTGCATTATGCCGCCTCCTTTGTTTTCTTGGCCTGTTTATCCTTTTTGAACATTTCCAGCATGCGGTCGGTAACCATGTAGCCGCCCACGACATTGATGGTTGCCGTAATCACGGCCAGTAGTCCTAAAATTTTAGCAATGTGCGAATGGCCGGCACCCGCGCTGATCAATGCGCCTACAATGGTAATGCCCGAAATGGCATTGGAACCGGACATGAGCGGCGTGTGTAAAAGCGGCGGGACTTTGGTGATCAGTTCAAAACCTACAAAAATGGCTAACACGAAAATGTACAGAGAAATCATAATGCCTTCCATGTTATTTTCCTCCCTTTTCTAATACGGAAGCAACCCATTCGTTAACAATTTTGCCTTGATGGGTAATACATGCTTTTTTGGTTATCTCATCTTCAAAATCAAGTTGTTCCTCACGGAACAGATGTTTGAATAAATTGGTTACGGTTTTGGCGTACAATTGACTGGCATGCACTGGAACGGTAGCCGGAATATTTACGGCTCCGATCACGGAAATACCGTGCTTTTCGATGGTTTTCCCGGCTTCGGTCAATGCGCAATTACCGCCTTGCTCGGCTGCCAAATCAATAATGATCGATCCGGGTGCCATTAGTTGAACCATTTCTTCCGTAATCAAAACGGGGGCCTTTTTACCGAATATTTGTGCCGTTGTAATCACCACATCCGTTTGTGGCAATCGGCCGGCAATCGCTTCCCGTTCTTTTTGCAGGAAGGCATCGGATTGCTCTTTGGCGTAGCCGCCTTCGGTTTCCACATCCTCTTCTGGCAGTTCCATTTCGATGAATTTGGCGCCTAAACTTTGCACCTGCTCTTTTACAGCCGGTCGCGGATCAAAGGCCTCGACCCGTGCCCCCAGGCGCTTGGCCGTGGCAATGGCCTGTAATCCGGCAACTCCCACCCCTAAAATTAAGACGTTAACCGGGGGAATGGTACCGGCGGCGGTCATGAGCAGGGGAAACATTTTGCCCAGGCCATTGGCAGCCATCAAAACCGATTTATAGCCGGCAATATTGGCCATGGCACTTAAGGCGTCCATACTTTGGGCGCGGGAAATACGCGGTACAAATTCCATGGCAAAGGCCGTGACTTTTTTTGATTGCAAGATTTTAATCGTTTGGGCTTGTTGCAGCGGGGCTAAAAAACCGATCAAAACGGCACCTTCTTTAAGCATTTCTGCCTCGTGCCGTTTGGCCACCGGATGTTCTGAGGGCGGTTGAACTTTAAAAATAACATCTGCCTGTTCATACAATGCGGGAGCATTATCCACAAGTAGAGCACCCGCTTTGCTGTAAGCTTCATCCGAATGAAACGCGGCCTGACCGGCTCCTTTTTCCACAAGGACTTCATGCCCCAGCTTACTTAAGGTCGATACCATTGCGGGAACAAGGGCCACACGGGTTTCACCCGCCTTAACTTCTTTGGGAATTCCGATTTTCAATGTCATTCCTCCTTAATTTTGAGACGTTAGATATGTATATCGCTTTTTGGGACGGAATTATTTCCAGGGTTTAAAATTGTTGGGGAAAACTATATTCAGAATACGAATTTGTTTAATTACCATGTACTGCCTATTATTTAAATCCGTCAATTCCAAATTGAATTGGGCAAAAGATCAAATTATTGATTAAATCTTTTTTGAGATTAACGTGAAATAATTAACAAATATTTTAAACGAATCACTACGTTATTTTTCAATCGTAGTTTTAAAATGTGCTACCCAGCCAATAAGCCAAACTCATTAAAAGACCGGTTAAAAAATGCACGCCGATGGTGCTCACGTTTACTCTCAATAATTCGTACGGAAGTTTTTGCCGATCGGCCTGGGGATCGTTCCAGCGTTTTAACCATTCCTGCCCCCATTTGATCGCTCGAAAAGTTAATGGAGCGGGCAGTAAAGCGATGAATGCAAAGGGGGTGGAAAATTCGGGTTTAAAAAATCCGATAATGGCCAGCATAAAAATAAATCCGAAACCAATCACATTAAAAATTACATAAATTAAAAAAGGCTTTTCATACCAAATTTGATCATGTTCAAAGGTAGCCAAACGAACGACCCAGGTATTTTTGCCTACCTGAGCATCGGCCTGTAAATCTTGAAATTGATTGATCCAAACTACCAACATAATCAGGATGGCAATGGGAATGGAAGCCAGCAAGGGTTTTTGCCAATGCCATAAAGCCAAATTGTTGTGGGTTAGAGGCTGGGTCAATACGAAATGAGTGCCCAAAACCATAATCGGCCCGAAACCGAGCGCAATGGAAAATTCACCGAGCCCCCGATAGCCCAATCGAAAAGGATCCCAGGTGTAAAAAGCGCCCAGTGCAATGCCTAAAAAGCCCAGATAAATGAGCAGACTCTTTCCAAAATAGGCGCCGCTTACGGTTTTATTCAAATACAACCCGATGGCAATAGTTAACACAAAAGAAAGGATGGCTGCCCAGAGCACTTTGTAGGGCTTCAACAATCCGGCTTGAATGACCCGGCTGCCCCCGTTAAAAGGACTGAAATTTTGATTCATTTCATCATTATTCGAAGTATGATCGAAATAGTCATTGGCTAAATTGGTTCCGGCATGGGCTAAAATCCCGCCGATTAAAATTAACCAAAACAATCCCCAATCCCAGGCAGCGCGCATGCCGGCATGGAACAAATCGCCCCAGGCAATAACGGCACCTAATAAAATCGGCACGATTGTGGCCGTAAAAAACGGGGCCCGTACGGCCCGAATCCATAATTTAAGACGATTTAGGACATCGCTTAAACCGACGGCAAGTTCCGATGGGCGGTTTTGCGGAAATTCTATCTGTTCCTGCACGGCGGGCTCAGGCAAGGGCTCCTTTTTCCTGATGCGTAGGGGTTTTAATCGGTAATACCCGATGACTTTATTTTTAATCAGAAACGGATCATTTAAGAGCTCCGCCGGGGCGAGTCCGGCATCTAACAGAGCCTGACGGGCTTGCGTAATTTCCTTTTCGTCTTTTAAAGGATAACAACGTCCTTCAATGTGTAAAGATGGTGAATTAGCGGCGGGTACGGTTAACGCCTGAACTTGCGCATTTAAACGGATTTGCTCGGCCGCAGGTTCGGTATTAAAAGCCCAAAAAATTAGATCGTTGCCATCCTGCACAAAATTTTTTAAAGTGGCATTACTCATGCCGTCCACCGAAGTGGAAATCATCAGGCGATTTGCCTGATGCAGGAGTTTTTTAATTTCCTCATTCCGGTGTACCGAATTTTTTTCGTGCATCGACATTTGTTCACCCGCTTTTGTTGTGATTTTTTTCTTAAATTTACATCGCGATGTTATTTATTACAAAATAATTTTTTGCGATTTTCATTTAAATATGGGGCACTAAGATTTATAATTAAGGAAAAAATGAAAAATAAAAAGGAAACATCGACTTACTCGACCTAAATCCCTTCCCTAATCCAATAGAGAAACTATGCAAGTTTGTTTGAACTGAGAATTTTACGACGATCATTAAATGAAATTTGTGAAAGTCTAAATTTCATGGCCGGAATTCCCCTTACTGCGAATTTCACAGGGAAGGGAGCCATGATATTTTCGAATAGCGCAGATTCGCGGGAGTCACCGGAATTGTGACCCGCCCTGTGGATTGCAGGCTGGTTAAATGGAAAATAGGGGATACGGATCCAAACTATTGGAATAAACAGAAGAAATGGACAAGTGTCGTCGTCCGGCGAATCCTTCCCTATGAGGGAAGGTGCCCGAGAGGCATAGCGTCGAAGGTGGAAGGGTGCGAGAAGGACAAAAGATTAAAGATGAAAGATGAAAGATTAAAGGGGGGGAATGATTGAATCGTTGAATAGGGAAATGGTTGAATGGTTGAACGGTTGAATGGGGATTGGTCCCGCAAGAGCGGCATCCAGCAAAAGGCGGGAGAATTAGGAACTTGGAACAGACCCGACAATTAATGACTCTGCGGAAATCTGCGTGAAAACCTTCCCCGCCCCTCCCTGAAAATTTTGTAGGGATGGGTCAATGAGCATCGCAGTTTGTCGAAATAATGGACATAATTCCACATACTGCATTTCCTTCCCTATGAGGGAAGGTGCCCGAGA
>CAZHIZ010000220.1:0-5344 GCA_964532875.1 uncultured Caldithrix sp.
CCCTCGTTGCCTCGATACGTCCTCCCGCTTCAAGCGGGGGGCCACTCGGCAACCGGTTTGAGGCAGCGGCAGAGGACTGGTCAGTTAGAGGCTGGATCTTTGATCCGTCAAGGGGCGGATCCAGAAAGTAGCACATTCCGGTTCTCGAGTGCTCCGCCGCAGGCGGAGTGTATCGAGAGAATCGTGCCCTTCTTGCCTCGATACGCCCCCCGCTTAAAGCGGGGGCCACTCGGCAACCGGTTTGAAGCAGCAGCAAAGGAACTGGTCATTTAGTGGCCGGATCCAGGAAATAGCACATTCCGGTTCTCGAGTGCTCTCCGTCTGAGCCGGAGAACGTATCGAGAGAACCGTGCCCTCGTTGCCTCGATACGTCCTCCCGCTTAAAGCGGGGGGCCACTCGGCAACCGGGTTGTGGATTGCATTTCAGAAAATGGACGGGTAGCTTATTTAAGGCTTTCTTAGACGTAAGGCAAAATAAGACTGAGGCAAAGCCTCCATGCAGTGGTCTAAAAAAATCGTAATTGAAAAAATAAAAATTCAGATCATTTAATTCCGGCAGAGCCGGGCTAGGAAATAAAACAAATGGGATTACGGGAAGAATTACTTCGTCATTTAGGCTTGGGTACATTTGTAGTCGTTGATTTGGAAACAACGGGACTTGATCCGGAGAAAGATCGAATCATTGAGATTGGTGCCATTAAGTTTGTGGACGGAAAGGAAAGCGAAGTTTTCGAACAATTGATTAATCCCGGTATTCCGATACCGAATTTTATTACGCGACTGACGGGAATCACCGAAGACGATGTACGGGACAAACCGACAATCGAGGAAGTTTTTCCGCATTTTTTACAATTTTTCGGTCAGGCGGCCATGGTCGGCCAACAGGTTAATTTTGATGCTTCTTTCCTGGAATATCAGTTTCGTCGCAGTAAAAACGATTTCGAACGTTGGTCTGATACGACCCAGCGCTTTAAATATGTGACCAACTTACGCATTGATACCTTGTTCATTGCGCGCATTTTCATGCCGTTTTTGGATAGTTTTAAACTGGCTTTGTTAGCTAAAGAATTCGATTATGACTTAACCAATGCCCATCGTGCCGTAGATGATGCGCGTGCTACGGGTCATGTGTTCCTGGAGTTGCTTGATCGGGCTCTGGCCGCAGATAATCAAATATTGACCAATATTATTAATTTGCTCTATCCCACTTCGCGACGCGCCAAGAGCTTTTTTGTGCCCATTCTTAAATTCAAACAAATGAAAAATATTACCACGACCGGCAAAGGGCTGGTGGATGACGCCTACTATGCGCAATCCTATTACAATGTCATCGGCGAAGCGGATTACAAGCCGACCTATTCAGAGGCAGAAGAACCCGAATTGGAGCCCGTCGATCCTCAAATCATTGATGACTACTTTAAAGCCGACGGCCATCTGGCCAAAGTGATTGAGAACTACGAATTGCGACCACCGCAAATCGAGATGGCCAGAGAAGTGTTGCAGGGTTTTAATGAACATTCCTACGTCATCGCCGAGGCGGGAACCGGCACAGGGAAATCCATGGCCTATTTGGTGCCGGCCATTGAATGGGCTTTAAAAAATCGTCATGCCGGACAGCGCATTGTGGTTTCGACCAATACGAAAAATTTACAGGAGCAATTGTTTTTTAAAGACATTCCCATGCTGTACGCAACGGCAAAGAAGAAATTCAAAGCGGTCTTGCTTAAGGGCCGGTACAACTATTTGTGTCTGGAAAAATGGCATGCGGTCATGATGGATATGAATCATCGCCTGTCCCAGGATGAGCGCGTGCGCATTTTACCGTTGGTCTATTGGGTGGAGCAAACGCGTACGGGCGATATTGTGGAAAATGCCGGGTTTCAATTGGAACGTAATATTGGTCTGTGGGAAAAATTGACGGCCGAACCTTCGTATTGCCCGGGAAAATCCTGCAAATATTACGATCAATGTTTTCTGATGAAGGCGCGGGAACAGGCCCGTCGGGCCGATTTAGTCGTGGTGAATCATGCTTTGTTATTTGCCGATTTGGCCAGTGGCCGTAGTACATTGAATGATTACGAATTGCTGATTTTGGATGAAGCCCACAACATCGAGAAAACGGCTGCCGATTATCTGGGCATCCGTGTTAATTATTGGAGCTTTCGCAATTTGTACCACCGTTTGTACGACGAAGAACCCAAGCGTACCGGCTCCGTTTTGCAATTGGATTACCGGATGAGTACTGCCAAATTAAAATCGGAAATCAAATCCAAAATAGCCGGTCCGATGGAACGTGTAAAAATAAGCTCGTTGGAATTCAAAGAAAAAACGTTGATATTTTTCAATTCATTCAGTCAACAATTGCGATCGCAATACGGTACGCGCAGCGCTCCCAATGCGGAAGATTCCAAAATTCGCTACCATAAAAATTTCAAGTATTTTCGTCAACTTCAGGATGAAATCGAAGCATTGCTCAAAGCGCTGAACCGTTTGATTAACGAGCTGGGGAATTTATTGGATGCTTTGAATGATTTGGACTTCAACACATTCAAAATGCAAGCGCAAATCACCCGGGAAATTCGAGCCCTGTCGGAACGGGCCAAAGAGTTGAAAGAGGAATTTCTTTTTTGTTTGGCCGGCGACCAAAAGCAGTATGTCTATTGGCTGGACTTGCCCAGAAACGAACGCAGCAATGATGTGGCTTTGCATGCCGTTCCGTTGAATATTTCCGAATTGCTAAACAAAATTTTGTACCCCAATATTCGCACTCTAATCTTTACATCGGCTACGCTGGCTGTGAAAAATTCATTCCAGTATTTTAAGAGTCGCATGGGGCTGGATGCGCTTTCCAAGAAGGAGATTCGGGCCCGGGTGTTCGATTCTCCCTTTAATTACGATGAACAATTATTACTTTCCGTTGCCGACTTTTTACCCGATCCCCGTTCGGATGCCTATCCTAAAGCCGTGCAGGAACTCATCGTTAAACTACACGAGCAACAACGGCGGGGCATGCTGGTTTTGTTTACCAATTACAGCATGCTTAACATGATGTATGCCGCATTAAAACCCCACTTTGACGCTCAAAATATTTTGCTTTTGGCTCAGGGTAAAAGCGGAAGCCGGACGAATATTTTGCACCAGTTCAAAGAAAATCGTGATTCCATTCTCTTTGGTACGGATAGCTTTTGGGAAGGCATTGATGTGCCCGGCGATGCTTTGGAGCTTTTGTTTATTCCTAAATTACCCTTTGATGTGCCCAGCGAACCGGTCATTGCCGCCCGCATGGAAGAACTTAAAAAGCATGGTCGTAATCCCTTCATGGATTATTCGTTGCCCGAGGCAGTTATTAAATTTCGTCAGGGCTTCGGACGACTGATTCGTCACAAAAACGATTTCGGGGCGGTTATCATCGGGGATAATCGGGTGAGCCGCATGCGTTACGGACAACATTTTTTGGACAGCATTTTTGGCAGCAAACACATAGCCAGGAAAGAAGAAGAGTTGTTTGATAGATTAAATCGCTGGTTTCTGCAAAAAACGGAGAAGGAAAACGAAAATGCCTGAAAGCCTAATTTTAGACGATCGCGATTTAACCTTAAATGATTTGCGATTCTTTTTAGACGAAAATCCGTCCGTTGTTTTGGCGGATGTTTTAAACGAACGTATCGAACAAAGCCACAAAATCATTCGCCGTATTGTGGATGAAAATCGTGTGGTCTATGGTGTTACCACAGGTTTCGGAAAATTTGCCGATCTTAAAATAGAACCCGAACAAACGCGGGAATTGCAACGCCGTTTGGTTTTAAGCCATGCCGCCGGGGTGGGCGAACCCATGCCCCGGGAAATCGTACGCCTGATGATGTTGCTCAAAATAAAGAATTTGTCGCAGGGCTTCAGTGGAGTGCGTCTTGCAGTGGTACGGCAATTGGTGGATATGCTCAATGCCGGTATTGTTCCCGTTGTACCGCAAAAAGGATCGGTGGGTGCCAGCGGCGATTTGGCGCCTTTAGCCCATATTGCCTTGGTAATGATTGGAGAAGGCGAAGCATTTTATCGGGGAAAATGCATTCCGGGCAGGAAGGCTTTGCAACAAGCGGGCCTGACCCCGCTTCGATTGGAAGCAAAAGAAGGGTTGGCCGTTTTAAACGGAACGCAGGCCATTCAGGCCTACGGATTGCTAACGTTATTGCGTGCCCAAAATTTAGTCAAGTCGGCCGATATCATCGGAGCAATGAGTTTGGAAGGACTTTTGGGCACGTTAACGGCTTTCGACGAACGCATTCAACAGGTGCGCCGTCACCCCGGACAGATGAAAGTTGCCAGAAATTTCAGGGCATTGCTGCAAGACAGTCCCATCGTGGCTTCCCACAAACATTCCGATCATCGGGTGCAGGATGCCTATAGTTTGCGCTGTATCCCGCAGGTGCACGGTGCAATTCGCGACGGGTTGGATTATGTGATTTCGGTTTTCGAGCGGGAAATGAACGGAGTGACCGACAATCCTCTGGTTTTTCCGGATAACGGCGATGTACTTTCCGGCGGCAATTTCCATGGCGAACCGTTGGCTTTGGCTGCCGATCATTTGGGAGTACTTTTAGCCGAATTGGCTGATATATCCGAGCGCCGCATCGAACACATGATGGATCCCTCCGTTAGTGAAATGGCCGGATTTTTAACCGAAGAGGGCGGCTTGAATTCCGGATTTATGATTGCACAGGTGACGGCCGCGGCACTGGTTTCGGAAAACAAAGTTTTAGCCCATCCGGCCAGTGTGGATTCGATACCGACTTCGGCCAATAAAGAAGATCATGTGAGCATGGGGACATACGCCGCCAGAAAGGCATTTGAGATTTTACACAATACGGAACATGTGCTGGGTATCGAATTTATGGCCGCCTGCCAGGGCCTTGATTTACGAAAACCCTTACAACCCGCTCCGGCTACCAAGGCGATTTTGGCGCATTTTCGCAAACAGGTGCCTTATCTCAGTGAAGATCGCACGATGGCCCCCGATATTCAGAAAGCAACCGAAATGGTACGTTCCGGGGAACTGGTTTCCATTGCTCAAAATTGGGTTGATTCAATCGAATAGCAATTTGTTCCAAATGTCAGGAAATTACGGGCGTGTCTGAAAAATGGAATGAAAGTTGAGCTAAATTAGATGCTTTTCCGTTAATCGTTTTTCAAAATCATTGAAATCAACCGATTGATTTACTTCAAGAAGTATCTGCTCCAAACGTTTAGTAGAATCGATTTCGGAGATTTTGTCGATTAAATTCTTGCTGACCTTTCCGAAGCGTGCATTCATTAAAATCTCAATCGATTTACGAATGCCGTTTATTTC
>CAZHIZ010000221.1:0-5197 GCA_964532875.1 uncultured Caldithrix sp.
TTCCACCCTGAAATTATTCCACTACAGCAGGGCTTTTTACCACATGCCCTTTCCAACCGTAATATGCCAGATAAACGTAGGAAAGAATGGGTACGAAAAACGAATAGTGGTAGCCGTTTAAGGCATCGGCCACGGCGCCCTGCAACAGGGGAATGATGGCGCCTCCCAAAATCATCATGACCAGCAAAGACGAACCCTGAGCGGAATCTTCCTTTAAATCTTTAATAGCCAGGGTAAATATGTTGGACCACATAATGGAGTTGAACAGACCGATGCCCACAACCGTCCACATGGCCATTAAGCCGTCGGTAAGCAGGGTTGTGGTTAGTAAGCCGATCACAATCAAGGCGAAAACGGTTAACGTTCGGCCCGGCAAGGATTTGCCGATCAGAAAACCGATGTAATTCAAAATAAGAAAGATAATAAATGGTGCCACCCGGCCAAAGGCAAATGTGCCACCGCTTTCAAGAAAAATAACGCCATAAATCAAAACAAAGGTTACGATTGAGGTCAGAAACATGTAGACATATTTTTTGATTGTTTCCATGCTGCTTAATGAGATGGCTCCCAGAAAACGACCGATCATGGCGCCGCCCCAATAAAAAGCCAGGAAATTTTTGGCCTCCATCTCGGAATAATGAAGGATTTCACCCACGTAATTAATAAAGGAACTGCCGATGCTCACTTCCGCCCCCACGTACAAAAAAATGGCCACCATGCCTAAAATGAGATGCCGATGTTTTAAGGCACCGGCTCCTTTTTTTACCTGGGCGGGATTGGTAACCCGCGGGAGTTTGGTCCAGGCAATTAAAACGGCTAAAAGAATGAATAGCAGGGCAAAAAGCAAATAGGGAATCTGGATGCCCAAAATGGAGAGCTGCTCTCCGGAATCGGTTAGTACGGGTTGGCCGGAAGAGGTGAATAACGGTTTGCCCCATTTGCTAAAAAAATGGAAAACGAAATACCCGCCGAAAATGGGAGCCAGTGTGGTGCCCAGCGAATTAAAGGCCTGTGACAAATTCAGGCGGCTGGAAGCAGTTTCGGGCGGGCCGAGCAGGGCTACATAAGGGTTGGCGGCTATTTGCAGCAAAGTAAAACCAAGGGCCAAAACAAAAAGAGCGGTTAAGAACAGGCCGAAAATTTGTAATTGTGCCGCCGGGTAAAACATCAGGCTGGCCAGAGCCGCGATAAGCAATCCGGCTAATAATCCGTTTTTGTAACCGATTTTGGAGATGGGGTCACCTTTGCGTGCCGAAATGATGAAGTAAATAAGCGATCCCACAAAATAAGCCGTGAAAAATGCAAACTGCACCATCATGGATTCGAAACGGTTAAGTTCAAACATTTTTTTAAGAAAGGGAATGAGAATATCGTTCATGCAGGTAATGAAACCCCACATAAAAAACAATGTGGTTAGCACAATTAAGGCGCTGGTGTAATTTTGTTTTTTACCTTCCATGTCAAACATCCTTCATAGCTAAGATTTGCGAATGACCTTGTTCGTTTGCCGGAACCGGCTTGCTACATTGGGCAACTATCTTTGCTCTCATTTAATCGTAATTTCGTCTGCAAAAATCCAGGCTTTCCCGCCGTGCCCCTTGTGCCAGGGCGGGCAAACTCCGCGATTTTTGGCCACGACCCGAATGTAACGCGTTCGGGTCGGTTTAATGTGCAAGACAAAATTTTTTGTAATGGCACCCTGTCGGTGTTCCGAAACGGTATTGTTTACCCGGCCCAGTTTTTTGAAGTGTTTTCCGTCGTTAGATGCGTAAAACGTTACATACAGGGGCATGAAAATCCATGAATAAGTATCCTGCAAAAAATGCCCGGCAAGATAGCTAATGATTTGGGGCTTGCCCAGATCGATCACCGCATCCAGATCGTTGCCTTCGTAACCCTGCCAATAACCGTTGCGAAAGTCACTACCATCCTGCAAACAGTCAATCAAAGCGGAATCGCTGCCGGCCGTGTATTGGGGAGAAGGCCTGGTGTTCAAACGAATACTGCGTCCTTGCGGAAATTTCCGTAAATGCAACGTATCGGTGGCTGTTTGCATCGAGTCGCGTCGGGCAAAGAATGAAATCGCGCAGCTCCGGGTGATGCGCAAAGGGTGGCGATACAGGTGAAAGGAACCGCGGGTCGATTTGCTGCCGACGGTGTAAAAAATGCGGGCGCTTGTGTCCGCGTCGGCCAAAGTCACGGAAATCTGTCGATTGAACAGTCGTTTGGCTACGTAGGCCGAGGGCATGGGCACAATAAAATGATCGCCAATTGCCGAAACGGGACGATCGCTGGGCGCGGCACCCCAGAGCGGATTGGGTTTGGGGCCCATTCTAAAAACGAGTTGTCCGCCGTTTACGATGGTTTGATGGGACAAATAAGAACGCCGGTAGGGTCGGCCGTTTAAAGTGGCGGCTTGAATGAATTTGTTGTGCAACGAGAGATTTTTAGCCCGAATGACAAAAGTTTTACCGTTTTTTAAATGAATGCGTGCCTCTTTTAAGATGGGCGTTCCGATGGCGTACACATTGGAGGCTGGTGTAACGGAATAAAAACCCATGGCGCTTAGCACGTACCAGGCCGACATTTGTCCACAGTCTTCATTACCGGCGTAGCCGTTCGGTTGGGCGGAATACATTTCGTGCAAAATTTTATGTACCATGGCTTGCGTTTTCCACGGGTAGCCTGCGTAATCGTACAGGTAGGCAATGTGATGGCTGGGTTCGTTACCGTGCGCGTACTGTCCGATTAGCCCCGTGATGTCGGCCTGCTTGCGGCCGGTGGTTTTCGATTCACTATTAAAAAGCGTATCGAGCTTTCGGGCAAAGGCTTTTTCCCCGCCCATCAATTTCATCAATCCGGAGACATCTTGCGGAACGAAAAAAGTGTATTGCCAGGCGTTGGCTTCGGTGTAATTGAAATCCACCTCGCGCGGGTCAAAGGGAAATTTAAAGGCGCCGGAAAATTTGGGACGCATAAAGCGGGTTTGCGGATCGAAAATATTTTTGTAGTACTGGGCCCGGCGAATAAAATAGGCGTAATCGTCTTTCTTATTTAAGGCCCGGGCTACTTGAGCGATGCACCAGTCGTCGTAGGCATATTCCAGCGTTTTGGAAACCGAAGCAGGCTCTTTGTCGGCCGGAATGTAACCCAGCTTCTTGTAGTATTTTAATCCCAAATGATTTTGCATGGCGCTGTGCTTCATGGCGGCAAAGGCCGTGGCGATGTCATACTTAGCGATGCCTTTCAGATACGCATCCGCGATCACCGGAACGGCATGGTAGCCGATCATGCAACCCGTGTAATTGCCGGCTAATTCCCACATCGGGAGCCGGCCGCCGTTCCGGTATTGATGAATGAATGTCTTGATGAAATCTTCGGTGCGGGTGGGTTCGATAATGGTGTACAGGGGATGCGCGGCCCGAAAGGTGTCCCACAGGGAAAAGACGGTGTAATTGGTAAAATTTTTGGCCCGGTGGATTTTAAGATCAGTCCCGCGATAGCGTCCGTCCACATCCATGAACAGATTAGGGGCAAGCATGGTGTGGTAAAGCGCAGTGTAAAAGATGGTTTTTGTGGTTTCGTCGGCTTCGATCTCGATCTTCTTTAAAGCATTATTCCAGGTAGTACGGGCCTGTTGTCTGACCCGATCAAAATCCCAGTCGGGAATTTCCTTATCGAGATTTTTGCGGGCGCCATTCGCATCCACTGCGGAAATACCGACTTTGACCAGCAATTCGGGATTGGAAAGCTTTCCGAAATCAAAAACGGCTTTAATGTTTTTCCCGTGGGCTTCTCTCAGCCCTTGCCGAACCGAATCGTTTAAAGCCAAAAGCAAACGACGTACCGGTTGGTTAAAACGCAAGAAAAAATAGACGTACTGATTTTGCGCCCAGGAGCGGGAACGGCGCATCCCTGCGAATTCATAGGCATTAATTTGTTTGAAATAGGAATCGAGCACTTGATCACGATGGGTTAAATCTAAAATTACAAAGGCCTGTTTGCCTTCGGGAAAGCGATATTTGTGGAATCCGGCACGTTTACTCGCCGTCAGTTCCACTTGAATATCATAGTCGGCCAAACGTACGCCGTAGTAGCCCGGGGCGGCCCTTTCGCTTTGTTTATTAAAACGCGAAGCATAGCCATTGTCAACACCGATTCGGTAACCGTTGTTTAGGTAATAACGATCAGTGGTGGGCATGAGCAGGATATCGCAGTAATCGGCAATACCCGTTCCGCTGAGATGCGTGTGTGAGAAGCCGTAAATCACCGAGTCGGAATAATGATAGCCGGAGCATCCGTCCCAGCCTTCTAGGCGCGTATCCGGACTAAGCTGAACCATCCCGAAGGGTAAAGTGGCGCCGGGGTAAGTGTGCCCGTGCCCACCCGTGCCGATAAAGGGGTTAACGTAGTCGACGGGATCGCGGTGGCCTGAACAGGATGTGTTAAGTGTAAAAATAAATAGGATGGCAACTAAAATTAAAATCGATTTCATGGCATCAAATCCTATGCTGAAATTCGGAATTTAATTTACACAATAAACGAGTTTGATGCATGATTTTTACTGAGGACGGGTGCCTTTAATGATTTTTAAAAGCGTTTCATCACATTCGGATGCTCAAGGTTGATCGGATGTCCGGTTCCGTTTTTGCTCAAAGGTTTCCAAATAGGTGTACCAACGCTGGACTGTATTTTCTAAAAAATAGTAATGAAAAATGTAGGGGAGGAGAAGAAGTAAAAGTAAACCAAGCAACACAAATACCGGAGGGCTTGCTGCAAAAAGAAGGAAACCAATGACGATTACACTGAAAAGGCCAAAAAAAAGGGTGATCAGCAAATGAACCAAACGCTCGTGTTGCACTAAGCGGATCATAGTGAGATGATGCTCTTTTAAACGGAGCAGCTCTTCGGTGGAAAGTTCTTTGGACCGATCGGCCAAAAACCGACGTTCGTATTCTTTAATAAAATGGCGCATTTTCATGGTTAACCTCGTTTTCAGTAAGTTCGGAATGAAAGGACGAGTCATTAGCCGTTTTATGTAAGGTTTGTTAATTTCGAGGTACTTGCGCGTATTCACAGGGACTTGTTGCTGAATTTCTTATTTTGTAATGGATAAGGTTGGAACTTCTATTACGTTTGATTGTATGGTCAAGTCCAATATTTTGTGTAAATTCCTTCCTAACCAGAAACCGGCGGT
>CAZHIZ010000222.1:0-5197 GCA_964532875.1 uncultured Caldithrix sp.
CGGTCCGACCAATCATTTGATGCCCAGTTCCTTGCACATGCGGTAAAAATTGGGCGGAGCCAAGCCCAAAGCACGGGCCGCCTCGGCATCGGAAGAGGTCTGCCTGCGTACAAATTTAAAATAACTCCGTTTCAACTGCCGTTCCATTTCGCGCCAGGGGATAATCTGTTCACTGTTCCAATGAAATTCGGACGCATTGTCTGCTGCCGAGGCAAAAATTCCCAGTGCCTCTTTAACATCGTTTAACTGCACCGTCCCGCTGGCATTGTACAAAATACGTTGCACCACATTTTGCAATTGGCGGACATTGCCGGGCCAATCGAATCCCTGTAAATAACGCATGGCCTGCGGCGAAATTTCGGGCGGTTCCAAACCCATTTCCGCCCCGAATTGTTTAAAATAATACAAAATCAATTCCCGGATGTCTTCAGGACGTTCGCGCAGCGGCGGAATGTGCAGAGTAATCACATTCAAACGGTAAAACAGATCTTCACGAAACTTTTTTTCCCGAATCGCCTGTTGCAGGTTTTTATTGGTGGCCGCAATGACCCGCACATCTACCTGAATTTTGTCGGTTCGTCCTATTTTATCGATTTCCCCTTCCTGCAAGACGCGCAGCAATTTTACTTGTGCCGAAAAAGGCAACTCCCCCACTTCGTCCAAAAAAATCGTGCCGTGATTAGCCGCTTCGAACAAACCGATTTTATCCGTATGCGCCCCGGTAAACGATCCTTTCTCAAAACCGAACAATTCGCTTTCGATTAATTCCTGCGGTAAGCTGCCGCAGTTAACGGTTAAAAACTTCTCGAAACGTCTCTTGCTTAAATAATGCAGATGGGTCGCTACCAATTCTTTGCCCGTACCCGATTCCCCCGTAATCAGCACGGTAGCTTCCTGTTGTGCTATTTTTTTGATGCGTGTGCGCAAATCCTGCATGGCTTCGGAACGGCCGATTAAAACCTTTTTGGCTAATATGTTTTCAATCGTCTGAATTAACTTCTTCTTGGAGCTCTGCTCTTTTTTAACCAGCATGCGCTTTTCGAATGCATTTAAAATATTCAGAATGAAATCCGTGGGCTGATAAATAAACTCTTCAATATCCCCGGGGTATTTGGTACAATACCACATGGCCCCCGCTTCCAGCAAGCGGTTGGCAAAATCGAAATCCGTAATATTGACCGTCATTTTGGTGATCACAATTATCTGCAGCGATTCATCGATCTCTTTGATCCGACGAATTAACGCTTCACCCGTAATTCCACCGGCCAATTGATAATCCATGATAATGACGTCATATCCACCGTGATTCTTTTCCAGCGCGCGTATGGCCGATTGTCCGTCGGCTACGACTTTCCGAATGATGATTTGCTCCCGAAACGGAGCCAAGGTGCGTTCCACGCGTTTTACATCATAGTCTTCATCTTCGATTAAAAGAATATTAATCTTTTGATTAAGCTTCATTCTCCCGTTCCTTCTTTAGACATTCCGCTTTCTTCTTGCGTAGCCTTTCCTGCAAAAGGAATGTAAATCTCAAAGCAGGCGCCGCTACCCTGGCGATTAAAGGCATCGATGGACCAGCCGCAACGGCGCGCAATCTGATACGAAAGGTAACAGCCGTATCCCCGATTGTTGCCTTCTTCCTTGGTGGAAATATTTTCCAGAAACAAACGGCGAATCCCCGCTTTGTCGGTTCGTAGCAGGTCGGGCAAAATACCCTTCCCGTTGTCACAAATGCGCAAAATACCCTTGTTTTCGCTCGGCCGATATTCGCTTTGGATGAAAATAATAATGTCCTGTGTACCGGCGTGATCCACGGCGTTTTGAATAAGGGGCTCGATGATTTCCCAGACCACAAACTCGTTAATGGATACCGAAGGAAAATGTTCATCCAGACTCAATTGAAAATGGATGTGGCGCAAATCTTTGGAAGTACGTTTAAAAATGGCATCCACAATAAAGCGTACCACTTCATTCAAATCGGTTTTAAAATAGGGGCTGCGGATGGTTTGCAACGGCGGGTCGTACCATTTCATGTCGTAAATGACGCGACTAATGAAATTGGCATATTTTGTGGTTCGATGTTTAACTAATTCAATGGAATCTTCTTTCAGATTACGTAAATCCTCTTTAATGAAGCCCATTATTTTTTCCGCTTTGTGGTGCGTATGGTAAATGCGTTTGGTAAAAAGGGCTTCCTTTTGTCGGGCAATGTGTTCTTTGAGATATTTTTCCCGCTCCTGAAAGAAAAGTTTTTGTGCTTCGTCCCTTTCCCGCACGGTGTAAGCCGAAATGTAAAACATGGCCAAAAGGCCAAAAAGAATCAAGAGGGAAAAGATGAGTGCCGTTTCATCGTAGTTGGAGGTAATTTGCTGGGCAATAAAACCGAAGTCGGGCTTAATACGCATGTAAAGAGCACCGATATATTCCCCGCGCGGTGCCAAAGGAACCAGAACCTGAAAAAATTCCCCTTTGCGCACGCTGATAATCTGTTCCTTGCTTTTCAGTTCTTTTTCTAATGACTGGTACAGACGAATGGTCTCCATTTCCCGATTGACCACCAGATCGGGATTGGGGTGTTTATGGTAAAAGAAATCAAACAGATCCTGACCGTTATCAATGGCAAAATACATTCCGTGGTAGCAGCCGACCAGAGAGATCTTTTGTACGTTTTGCTGCAAAATTTGCTGAGAAAAAATGATATTGAAAGCCTGAATCAAATTCTTTTCCTGCGAGGGATTGTAATGGCCGTAAGGCGCGTTTGTCTCCATCAGCAACTCGATGGAGGTCGTGGTCAAATTGGCCAGTTTTTCGGCGGAATCCAATTTGTACCAATTTTGTGTTTCTTCGATTAGCCGGGCTAAAGAGGCTTTGTTGATGTACGAAACCGCCAATTGAAAAATAATGAGTACGATAAAAAGTACTAAAAGATGCTTCCATTCGAAATGGTATTTTTTAAAAGATTCCCGAATATTTTTCTTCATTCGACAAGGCTCACTTCAAATTAATACTTTGCGCATTAATGGCCTCTTCGGCCTGCCGCAAGGCCTGCTCCACCGAAAGTTCCCCTTTTAAAGCTTTGCGAAAATAAAAAGACATGACATCGGAAATGCGCGTGTAGTCCGGCCGCATGGGGCGGAATTGACCGTGATTCAAAAGTTTGCGTAACAGACTTAGCTCCGGATGTTTTCTTAATAGTGTGGAATCGCGATAAACACGGCTCAATGTGGGTAAATACCCCCCGGCGGTAAAAAGAAGCCGTTGATTATCAAATCGCTGGAAAAATTTAATGAAACGCACGGCCTGGGCCTTGTGTTTGGATTTATTGGCAATCATAAAATTCCAGCCGCCGTAAATAGCCGTATTTTGTTGTCCTTTAAAATGGGGAATCGGTGCAATACCCACGATTCGTTTTTCCTGATGCTGCGCATTGTAAGCATTAACCCGCAACCAAAGACCGGGCCAACCGCGCAGGAACAGGCCGTTTTTCTCCAGCATCAGGTTGTAGCAGTTAATTTCGTCGAAATCGTAAACTTGCGGTGGCGTAAACCGGTAACGATGAATAAAGTCGTAAAGTAACTGCAAACCTCTACGCGCCTGCGGCACATCCAAATGAACACTGTCCTGGCCAAACATGCGCCGGATAGTCTTTTGCGAAAGCGTTTCGTAAAAAACGCACATAAGACCTTCAAAATTATCGGCCGGGAATAAAAAGATCGGTCGTTTGTTTTCGTCGAATCGTTTTCCGATTGCAATGAATTGCGGCCAGGTTAAACCGTTTTTTATTTGGGTTTCGAGCTTCCGGTAGTCGGGCTGGGTTTTCAAAACGTTTTTTTCGTAATACAACATGCCCACATCCATGTAAAAAGGAACCGCTACCAACTTACCGTTGTAATAGCACGTTTGCAGCGATTTGGGAATGAAGGCCCGCAATTCGGAGTCGCTGTAATAATCATCCAGAACAGCGCCCCATTTGGCAAAACGCGGTGTCCAGATAATATCCACGGTAAACAGATCAATGCGTTCACTTTTACTGCGCAACGATCGGGCTAACATTTCTTTGCGCTCATTGGTGGTAAATTTGTTAAAAGGCAGGTTCACCGGAACAACACGGATTTTGCCTTTGTTTTCCCGATTAAACTTATCGATTAAAATCTTGTGCGTATCGGAAATGTTGTCCACATAAAACAATTTCACTTCGCCGTTGGTGGTGGTGATCCAATGTTTCGGGTGGATCAGCAAAAAAAAGAAGAAGAATAAAACAACGGAAAATACCAAAACCCACAATCCGTTTTTATTAAAGAATCTCTTCATGTCAACTGTTCTCTCAAGGAGTTGAAAATCGGAATTCCAAACCGCAAGATTTCCCTGTACGGAAGAAATTTCATGGCAATCATTATTAAATTAATAAGACGAAATTAGTATTTATTCCTGCCATTTGCAAATACTTCAAAAGGTTTTCAGTCACCTCATGAAATATTCTTAGCAGACTTCACGTTTAGGGTTATAAAGAATAAAAGGTAAAAGGAGGTATTATATTGACTAAGAAATCAATCATTAAGAGCGGCCTATTGTTTCTCTTTCTGGCTTTTAGTAGTTTTGCAACGGCAGGACAAAACAGCGCAAGCGAAGATAAAAAGGAGATGAAAGTGAGTGAGAAAACGGAAATCGCCACCCTGGGCGGCGGATGTTTTTGGTGTATCGAGGCTATTTACACGCGTGTTAAAGGTGTGAATAAAGTTACTTCAGGATATGCCGGAGGTCATGTTGCCAATCCCACCTACGAACAGGTTTCGACCGGAACAACCGGCCATGCCGAAGTTGTGCAAATCGAATTTAACCCGGCAAAAATCACCTATCAGGAAATTCTAAATATTTTTTGGCAAATTCACGATCCCACGCAATTAAATCGTCAGGGTAATGATATTGGGACGCAATACCGGTCGGTGATTTTTTACCACAATGACCGTCAGAAAGAGATCGCCGAGCAATCCAAAAAAGAATTGGAGCAGGCAAAAGTTTTCGATAAACCCATCGTCACCGAAATTAGTGCTTTTGAACATTTCTACCCGGCGGAAAATTACCACAAAAATTATTACGACCGCAATAGCAGTGAGCCCTATTGCCAGTTGGTCATCAATCCCAAATTGCAGAAATTCAAAAAACATTTTTCGGAATATTTGAAATAATTTCACCCTGC
>CAZHIZ010000223.1:0-5175 GCA_964532875.1 uncultured Caldithrix sp.
AACGGAAAGGTAGAAAATGAAAGTTTATTACGACAAAGACGCCTCATTGGATGTTTTAAAAGAAAAAAAACTGGCCGTCTTAGGGTATGGCAGTCAGGGGCATGCTCATGCCTTAAATTTAAAAGACAGCGGAATGAATGTGCGGGTCGGTTTGCGTAAGGATAGCGCTTCCTGGCCTAAAGCGGAAGCCGCCGGACTGACGGTTATGGAGACGGCCGAAGCGGCTAAATGGGCCGATGTCATCATGATTTTATTGCCCGATCAAACACAAAAGAAGGTTTACGAGCAGGATATTGCCCCCAATCTCAAAAAAGGCGATACCCTGGCCTTTGCCCACGGTTTTAATATCCATTACAAACAAATTGTGCCGCCTGAATTTGTTAATGTGATCATGATTGCACCGAAAAGTCCCGGGCACATGGTACGGCGCACTTTCGAGCAAGGAGTAGGAACACCCTGCTTGTTTGCCGTGGAGCAGGATTACACGGGCGACGCTAAAGAAATTGCTCTGGCCTGGGCCAAAGGGATTGGCGGCACACGGGCCGGTGTTATTGAGACCAATTTCAAAAATGAAACGGAAACCGATTTGTTCGGTGAACAGGCTGTTTTATGCGGCGGTTCAGAAGAACTGATTAAAACGGGATTCGAAGTTCTGGTGGAAGCCGGTTATCCGCCCGAACTGGCCTATTTTGAAGTTCTCCATGAAATGAAACTGATCGTAGACCTTTATTATGAAGGCGGCCTGACATTGATGAATTATTCGGTTAGCGATACGGCGGAATACGGTGGCTTAACGCGTGGCCCAAGGGTGATTACCAAGGAAACCAAAGAGCACATGCGTGCCATCCTAAAAGAAATTCAAGACGGATCGTTTGCCAGAGAATGGATTGAAGAAAATGAAAAAGGTCAACCTACGTTAAAGAAATTACGCGAGGCCTACAAAAATCATTTGATTGAAAAAGTAGGTGCCGAATTACGTAAAATGATGCCCTGGTTAAAGGAGAAGAAATAATGGTTACCGATATGCCCAAAACAATCACGATTTTACCCGGCGACGGGATCGGGCCGGAAGTGACCGCCGTGGCGGTGGATGTGTTGAAAACGGCGGCCCGTGAATTCAATCTGGAACTTACCTTGGTGGAAAAACCATTTGGTGGCAATGCCATTGATCGATTTGGCAAACCCTTGCCGGACGACACCCTGCAAACCTGTTTGCAATCCGATGCCGTACTTTTGGGCGCTGTGGGCGGTCCAAAATGGGAAAATTTGCCGCACCAGCAAAAGCCCGAGGCCGGACTGTTAGCCATTCGCAAAGAGTTAGGGCTGTTTGCCAATATTAGGCCGGCTAAAGTTTACCCGGCTTTTGTCAACAATTCCACCTTAAAAGCGGAGGTGTTACGCGGGACCGATTTTGTGGTCCTGCGGGAACTTACCGGCGGTATTTATTTCGGCCAGCCGCGTGGATTTAATGAAGAAAAAGGCTGGAATACCATGGTTTACGAGCGCTACGAAGTGGAGCGCATTGCCCGCAAGGCTTTTGAAATTGCCCAGTTGCGCAATCACCGGGTTACCTCGGTGGATAAGGCCAATGTGCTGGATGTTTCGCAGTTCTGGCGCAATGTGGTGAACGAAGTGCACAAAGAGTATCCCAAAGTGCAATTGAATCATTTGTATGTGGACAATACGGCCATGCAGATTGTGCGGGAACCGCGCCAGTTCGACGTGATTTTAACATCGAATATTTTCGGCGATATTTTGAGTGATATTGCGGGCATGATTACCGGCAGTTTGGGCATGTTACCATCGGCCAGTTTAGGAGAGAAACATGCTTTGTACGAGCCGGTACACGGAAGTGCTCCGGATATTGCCGGAGAGGACAAAGCCAACCCCATTGCCGCCGTTGCTTCGGTCGCCATGATGTTCAGCTATTCGTTTGAAATGAGTAAGGCGGCTCAGGTCATTGAACAAGCCATTGAAAAGACTCTGGAAGAAGGGTACCGGACAGCGGATATTTACCAAGCCGGCACGAAATTGGTCGGTACTAAGGAAATGGGAGAGCGGATTGTGGAAAATTTCGAGACGATTTTCCACGAAGAGGGTCTTGGTGTGTTTACCCTGTAAAAGTAACAAGCGTTAAAAAATTAGAGAAGGTAAGTGAAAATTACCTTTGAAAAAAAAGAAATCGAGGTGATTGAAATGGCACGTAAAAAAGAAAGAATCATCATTTTCGACACGACCCTGCGTGACGGGGAACAGTCGCCCGGGGCTTCGTTAAATATTAATGAAAAAGTAGAGATTGCACGCCAGTTGGCCCGGCTGAATGTGGATGTGATCGAAGCGGGATTTCCCGTATCGTCACCCACGCAATTTGAGGCGGTGCAACGCATTGCCGACGAAGTGGAAACAACGATAGCGGCTCTGGCACGAGCCAAGGAAGTGGATATTAAAGCTGCGGCCGAGGCTTTGCAGAACACGCCGCACAAACGCATTCATACGTTTTCCAGCACGTCGGATTATCACATTTTGGGGAAATTCGGCGATGCACGCTATGGGCAAACGCTGGAAGAAAAGCGGCAAACCGTTTTGAAAATGTCGGTGGATGCGGTTCAATATGCCAAGACTTTTTGCGATGATGTGGAATTTTCGGCGGAAGATGCGGGACGTACCGACATCGGGTATTTGGCTGAAATTGTGGAAGCGGCCATTGAAGCCGGCGCCACTACGATAAATATTCCGGATACGACGGGTTACACTTTGCCGCAGGAATTTGCGGCCAAAATCGAAGAACTGTTTAAACGGGTGAAAAACATTCATCAGGCGGTGATTAGTGTGCACTGCCACAACGACCTGGGACTGGCCGTAGCCAATTCATTGGCTGCGGTTCAGGCCGGAGCACGCCAAGTTGAATGCACGGTTAACGGCATCGGTGAACGCGCCGGTAATGCTTCGTTGGAAGAATTCGTCATGGCGTTGAACGTACGCAAAGACATTCTGCCGTTTTACACCGAGATCAATACCCGTGAAATTTACAACGCCAGCCGCATGGTATCGTCGTTTACCGGATTTGTCGTGCAGCCCAACAAAGCCATTGTGGGCAAAAATGCCTTTGCCCATGAATCCGGTATTCATCAGGATGGCGTTTTGAAGAATCGCAGCACTTACGAAATTATGCGTCCCGAAGATGTGGGCGTTCATCGCAGTCAAATTATTTTGGGGCGGCATTCCGGTCGGCACGGTTTAAAAGTTCGTTTGAAAGAATTGGGTTACAATCTCAGCGAAGATGAGCTGAACAAAACCTATCAGGCTTTCTTAAAATTGGCGGACAAGAAAAAAGAGGTGTATGACGAAGATTTGCGCTTTTTGATGGGAGATGAAATTCGCGGAGAAGAAGGATTTTTCAAATTGGAATATTTGAATGTCATGATCGGTACCGACGCCATTCCCAAAGCCACTGTCCGCTTGAAAAAACACGGTTCGACCGTGGAAAAATCGGCACAAGGCGACGGTCCGGTGGATGCCGTTTTCAATGCCATCGATCAGGCACTGGATATGAAGTATTCCATTGAAGATTATCAGGTGCGGTCGGTTACTTCCGGTCGTACGGCCATGGGCGAAGTACACGTAACCGTGCGTAACGGCACCATGGAAGCCCATGGACGTGGGGTCTCCACAGATATTATTGAGGCCAGCGGGAAAGCCTATTTGCAAGCGGTGAATATGATTGTGCAGAAAAAGAACGAGTTATTGAAACAAGGAGCGTAACGTTATGGGAATGACCATCACGGAAAAGATTTTGGCCAATGCTTCGGGAAGGGAGACGGTAACCCCCGGTGAAAATTTGTGGTTAAATGTGGATACCTTAATGACCCATGACGTATGCGGGCCTCCCACGGTTGAAATCTGGAAGCGCGAATTCGGCGAAAAAGCAAAAATTTGGGACAAAAATAAGCTGGTTATTTTTCCGGATCACTACATCTTTACGGCTGATTTTCATGCCAATCGTAATGTGGATTTATTGCGTGCCTTTGCCAAAGAATACGATTTACCCCATTATTACGATGTGGGTACCGAACGGTATAAAGGGGTGTGCCACATAGCTCTGGCCGAGGAAGCCTTTGATTTACCCGGAACCGTACTCATCGGTACGGACTCTCATACCTGTACGGCCGGAGCCTTCGGTTTGTTTGCTACGGGCGTGGGTAATACGGATGCCGCTTTTGTTTTGGGTACGGGAAAAATCTGGGAAAAAGTACCGGAAAGTATGAAATTTATTTTCAATGGTCGCATGCCGGAATATCTGACGGCCAAAGATCTGATTTTGCACATATTAGGCGATATTACAACGGACGGTGCTACGTATCGGGCCATGGAATTCACGGGCGAGGCCGTGCACAATTTGAATATTGACGAGCGAATGACATTAACGAATATGGCCGTGGAGGCCGGAGGCATGAACGGCATTATCGAACCGGACGAGATAATTCGTACTTACCTGGCCGAGCGGACTTCGAAGCCGTATCGGGAATTTTTTAGTGATGCGGATGCCCATTATCACTCTATTTACGAGTACGATGTGCAGAAATTGGAACCTGTGGTGGCTAAGCCGCATAGTCCGGATAATCGCGCTACGGTACGGGAAGTGCAAGGCACCAAATTAACCAAATGCTATTTGGGCTCCTGCACGGGTGGTAAGTTTACCGATTTTTACAATGCGGCTAAAATTTTAAAAGGTAAAAAGGTAAAAGTACCAACATTTGTGGTACCGGCTACGACTTCCATTGTTAAACGTTTACGTCAAGAAACGATCGACGGGCAAAGCATCGAGGATATTTTAATCGATGCGGGATGCGTGATTGCCCCTTCTTCTTGTGCGGCTTGTTTAGGGGGGCCTGCGGATACCATCGGCCGTTCTATTGATTATGATGTGGTGATTTCTACCACCAATCGGAATTTCCCGGGCCGCATGGGTAGTAAGAAATCGGAAGTCTATTTAGCTTCTCCGTTAACGGTGGCGGCTTCTGCTGTAACAGGGGTAATTACCGATCCCAGAGATGTTCTGGGATAGCAAGAAAAAAGAGCTTGCAAGGATCAGGCTCTATATTTGGCGGGATGGTTCATTCTGCAGTATCCGGATTAAGAACCCAATGGTAGCAAGAGCACAAACCGGTTCTCGAG
>CAZHIZ010000224.1:0-5005 GCA_964532875.1 uncultured Caldithrix sp.
TTATCTGATTTGCAAAAAAGAACTGAAACATTTAATGAAAGGAAATGTCCAAATGTTTCGTTTACACTTAAAATGGTTAACCCTAATTGCCGTATTATTAGTGGGCCTGTTTTTGAATGGTTGCCAATCCGGCAAGTGGAGCAAAAAACAAGCTCCCTTAATGACCCGGTGGGCCAAAGATGTCAATCCGCAATCCGTGCATGCGGAATATCCCCGCCCGCAAATGGTACGTCCGCAATGGAAAAATTTGAATGGACTTTGGCAATTTGATCTTGCTAAGAACCTTAAAAATCCGCCAATAGGTAAAAAATTGTCCCAAAAAATATTAGTTCCTTTTCCTATTGAATCGGCGCTTTCCGGGATTATGCAAAAAACAAAATATGCCTGGTATCGCCGTCAGTTTACGCTTCCGGCTGATTGGGGCGCAAAAAACGTTTTATTGCATTTCGGTGCTGTGGATTGGCAAGCCGTAGTGTATGTTAACGGCAAGAAGGTGGGTGAACATAAAGGCGGGTACGATCATTTTACCTTTGATATTACCCCGTTTTTAAAACCCGGCAAAACGCAAGAGTTGGTCGTGGGCGTTTTTGATCCCACCGATGACGGGAATTATCCCCGAGGTAAGCAAGTCGATCACCCCGGCGGCATTTTCTACACTTCGGTTACCGGTATCTGGCAAACAGTTTGGCTCGAGCCGGTTAATCCCATTCACATTAATAATTTTTTGTTGATTCCCGATGTGGATAAACGAGTTTTAAGGATCAAAGTTTTTGCCCAGGAGGCTTCTTCCGGCAATGAAGTGCGTGTTACTGCTTTTGATCATGGTAAAAAAGCAAGCTTTGGGCATGGCGTTTTGGGCCATGAATTTACTTTACCCGCCTATGGCGCCAAACTATGGTCGCCCGAACATCCGAACTTGTACAAATTAAATATTCAATTATGGGATGAAGGCCGTTTACAGGATGAGGTGCAAAGTTATTTCGCCATGCGTAAAATAAGCATCGGCAAAGACAAAAACGGAATAACGCGCTTGTTTTTAAATAACAAACCGATTTTCATGGACGGGCCTTTGGATCAGGGATATTGGCCGGATGGTCTGTACACCGCCCCTACCGATGCTGCTTTGAAATTCGATATCGAAGCGGCTAAAAAATTGGGTTTTAATATGATTCGCAAACACGCTAAACGCGAACCGGATCGCTGGTATTACTGGTGCGATAAGCTGGGAATGCTGGTTTGGCAGGATATGCCCAGTGTGAATCCCAAAAATTTTGAAAAAAAACGCACGCCGCAAACCGATGCCCAATTTAAGACCGAACTGGTGGAAATGATTAAAGAATTGTACAATTTTCCATCTATTTACATGTGGGTGATTTTCAATGAGGGCTGGGGACAATTCCATACAAAATATTTTGTGGATTTGGTCCGCAAGTTAGACCCGTCCCGCTTAATCGATAATGCCAGTGGTTGGGTGGATAAAGGTATCGGTGACGTTGTGGATATGCACAAATATCCTGGCCCCGGTTCGCCCAAACCTGAGGCACATCGAGCGGCTGTACTGGGTGAATTCGGCGGCTTGGGTTTGCCTATTGCTGGACATACTTGGACAACCAAAAATTGGGGCTACCAAAATTTAAAAGACACAACCGCCTATAAGGCTCGCTATGAAAAACTCTGGGATGAAGTGTGGAAACTTAAAAACGATCCGGGGTTAAGTGCCGCCGTTTACACTCAAATAACCGATGTGGAAACCGAAACCAACGGCATTTTTACTTATGATCGGGCCGTGCATAAAATTTCGTTCAAAGATGCCCGCAACTACCATCGGGATACCATGGTGTCTTTGCCTGATTTCTCGCCGCCGTCCTCCATCTTTTTAAATACCCGTACCGTCAAGCTTTACAATCGAAAAGGAGAAGCCATTTATTACACACTAAATGGAAGTCAGCCCGATGCGAACGCCACCCGTTACACCCGACCGATTGTTCTGACGAAGACAACCGTCATTAAAGCTCGCTCCATTGCCAGGGACGGGCGTGCTTCCGTGGTAGTCAGTGCACGTTACACAAAAACCAGCCTGGCCCCGCCGGATATTACCCGTGATAAAGTGCAACCGGGAATCCGCTATGAGTATTTCTTGGGAAAATGGGAACAAGTGCCTAATTTCAATGCGTTAAAACCTGTAAAAACAGGTATTACTGACCAATTTGATCTAAGTAAGGCCACTCAAAACGATTTCTTCGGATTTCGCTTTAGCGGTTACATTGACGTGCCCAAAGACGGTATTTACACCTTTTTTACCGAATCGGACGATGGCAGTAAGTTGTTTATCGGCAACAAAGAAATCGTTAATAATGACGGATTACACGGCATGAATGAAAAAAGCGGGCAAGTAGCGCTTAAAAAAGGTTTGCACAAGATTTTAGTTACATTTTTCGAAAATGCCGTGGACCAGGGATTGATCGTGCGATGGCAAGGCCCCGGGATTACCAAACAAGTCATTCCATCGCATGTGCTTTTTCATTAAATTGGGTTAACCTTTGAAGAAATGTGAATACCATAAAGATAGGATCATTCAATGAAAAAGCGCATTTTTAAATTTATTATTATTTTCATTTTGATTTATTATTGCGGCCTTACCGCCAATGCCGCTTCGTTGGATACCCTGCGCATCCCCAGCCCTTCCATGCACAAAACGCTTTCTGCGGTGATTGTCCTTCCCGAGGCGTATGCCAACGGAAATCAACATTTTCCCGTGGTTTATTTGTTGCACGGTTGGAGCGGCAGTTACAAGGATTGGCCTGCACATATCGATCTGCGGCCGTTATCCGATCGGTACGGCTTTATTTTGGTCTGCCCCCAGGGAGGATACGACAGTTGGTATTTGGACAGTCCGCTTGATCCCGGCAGCCGGTACGAAACCCATATTATTAAAGAAGTCATTCCTTACATCGATCTCCATTTTCGTACCATAAAAGCCAAAAGCGGTCGGGCGATTACCGGCCTGAGTATGGGTGGGCACGGGGCTTTGTATCTGGCGCTAAGGCACCCCGATTTGTTTTTTGCCGCCTCCAGTATGAGCGGCGGAGTGGATTTGACCTTTTGGCCGAATAAATGGGGCAAGGCAAAATATTTAGGCCCTTATGCTCAATTCCCCAAACGCTGGAAGGCCAATTCCGTGGTAAATATGATCCCTGATTTCCAAAAGGCCCACCTGGCGTTTATGATAGATTGCGGGGTTGATGATTTTTTTATCACAGTCAATCGCAGGTTGCATCAAAAATTAATCAAGGCCAAAGTAGCGCATGATTATGTGGAACGTCCGGGGCGTCACAGTTGGAAATATTGGACAAATGCCCTGGAGTATCATCTATTATTTTTTAAAAAACAAAGAAAGTTAATCACAGGGTTTCATTAAAACATCGAGGTGTAAAATGAAAAAATTCCTAAGATCGTTCTTGGTATTGATCGGGGTTTTGATATTCGGCTCTATGGTGCTGTTAAGCTGCCATACGGCTAAAAGATCATTGTCCATAAAAAAAGAAAGGTTCGGAACCGTGGAAGGCAAAGAAGTTGACTTGTACACGCTAAAAAATGCACGGGGGATGGTTATTAAAATTACCAATTACGGCGGCATCATTCAAACGCTAACCGCCCCGGATCGCAACGGGAACTACGAAGATATTGTTCTGGGATACGATTCTTTGAACCAATACGTGAATAACAGTCCCTACTTCGGGGCGATTATCGGGCGTTACGGGAATCGTATTGCCAAAGGACGTTTTACTCTGAATGGTAAAGAATACAAATTGGCCACCAACAACGGTCCGAATCATTTACACGGGGGCATTAAAGGATTCGATAAAAAAGTGTGGAAAGCCAAACCGTTTAAAACCGATCAAAGCGTGGGCCTGGAGTTGACCTATTTAAGTAAAGACGGGGAAGAGGGATATCCCGGCAATTTGAACGTAAAAGTGGTTTACACCTTAAATAATCAAAATGAATTGAAAATGGAATATTGGGCGACCACCGATAAGCCCACGCCGGTGAATTTGACCAATCATAGTTATTTTAACTTTACCGGCTGCAAAAGCAATATCTACGGGCATAAACTCTGGATTAACGCCGATTATTTTCTGCCTGTAGATAGTACATTAATTCCCACCGGTGAATTGCGTCCGGTCAAAGGGACTCCTTTCGATTTTACTACACCTACGGAAATCGGCGCACGGATTAATGCCGATGATATTCAATTAAAATACGGCCGCGGGTACGATCACAATTGGGTGCTGAATAATTGGGACGGTACTTTAAAAAAACAAATTTCCGTTTATGAACCGACAACGGGACGCTTCATGGAAATTTTTACCGATCAACCCGGCGTGCAATTTTACTCCGGAAATTTTTTGGACGGCAGCATCAAAGGCAAAAAAGGCATCGTGTATAAGCATCGTTATGCCCTGGTGCTGGAAACGCAGCATTTTCCGGATTCGCCCAATCATGCCAATTTCCCCAATACCATTTTGAAACCGGGCGATACCTATCACACGGTAACCGTGCTCAAATTTAGTGCCAAGTAACCTGAATTTTTTCGAGGGAAATTGGTCTGCTGTATTTTTTAAAATTTGAGATTTAAAAAAATAATTTATTCCCTTCTCTGGCATTTTCAAGCCTGCATGCTATCTTTTATTGTCTATGTGGTTTAACATTTACTGGATGTAAATGCAGGCTTGCTAATGCCTTTTAATTTTTAGATTAATTTAAAATCCTTTCGACCGAAATGTCGACCCGATCGACGTAAAGGGCGATTTTTTGTGCTACACCCAACACGCTTAGCTTTTCCTTATTTATTGATTTTGAACATCAGTCCGAATGTAATCCCATATTATTTAATAATTAAAACGAATTGAGCCTTCTGTTTGAAGCGCTACATTTTTAAAAACGAACGAATGGCACAATTCTTGAACATATTCGTTAAAAAAAGAAATTCGAAAACCCGGGAAGT
>CAZHIZ010000225.1:0-4877 GCA_964532875.1 uncultured Caldithrix sp.
CCTCGACGCTTCTCGTCTCGGGCACCTTCCCTCATAGGGAAGGTTTCGCCGGACGGAGACATTTGCCCTTCTTGCTGTTAATTGCGATGATTGGGCATACTACTTCCTATTCAACGATTCAACCAATTTTTATTCACTAACCCGTCAGGGCAGATTCTCGCGCTGATCCCGCGGATTATCGCAGAGTCACGGACCCCATTTTTTTCATTTTTCTTTTGTCTTTTTTCCTTTTTCGCATTACCCTTTACTCTAAAATCCGTCATTTAAAATTTTGCCTGAAGCGCCCCATCATCTTTTGTATTTTATTTTTGTCTTCCATTAAATTATTTTTTAAACTGCCTTATTTAAATTTAGTCTAACGTTAAAAACAAAGGCCGCCGGCAAATGATAAGAGCTCGTTTACGGCAACTGCATACGTTTACTTCCGGTTCGGAAATTCTTTACCTTTCATTTCTTGCCTTAATTATTTTGGAATTGCTGGTGCAAAAGCCTTTGTCCCGTTTCCCAGCTTACGTGGATTGGAATACCATCGGCACCTTAAGCGGGCTTTTGCTTATTACAACCGCTATTAAGGAAAGTAATTTTTTCTCCTATTTGGCCTGCCGCCTTTCCAAAGGTTTTAGGGACGAGCGCAAACTTGCGTTGTTTTTGATCTTTACTTCCGCTTTCCTATCCATGTTTTTAACCAACGATATTGCCTTGTTTATTATCGTTCCTTTGACTTTAAGCCTGCAAAAAATTTCCGGTACCGATTACGTTAAGTTCATTGTTTTCGAAGCCTTGGCCGTTAATGTAGGCTCCGCGTTAACCCCTATCGGCAATCCGCAGAACATTTTTTTGTGGCATCAATGGGATATTTCGTTTTTAGCGTTTATCAAAGCGATGGCGCCCATGGTGGGTATTCAGGCTTTTTTCTTGCTTCTTCTTTCCATGCTTGTCTTTCCTGCTAAAAAAATTGCCTCGGGTTCCAATAAGAGAGAAAAAGTAAACCGAACACATTTCGGGATTGCCCTATTCCTTTTCATCCTTTTTCTTATTTCATTGGAATTACATTACGATCTGTTTTTTTTACCGCTGCTTTTCCTGATCTTTCTCTGGCATCGACCACAGGTAATTAAAGACGCCGATTGGAAACTCATTGTGCTGTTCATCGTGATTTTCATTGACGTTCATTTGTTGTACCGTCTGAGTATCGTCAATCACTTCATGCAGACATTACAATTGCAAAGCCAAAACCGACTCTTCGTCTCGGGCATCATGCTCTCTCAAATTATCAGCAATGTACCGGCCACACTTTTTTTAGCCAAATATTCCCACGCTTTTAAGACAATTGCTTACGCGGTGAATGTGGGAGGCAACGGATTGTTCCTGGCCTCGTTTGCCAATATAATCGCTTTACATTTTACTGCGAATGGCAACAAATACCGCTATTTCCATCGTTATTCATTACTGTACTTAATCCTGACCGCGACGAGTATCTTTTTTCTTCTGCCGTGGCTTTGAACGATTGAAGGAGGTTTATCATGTTTTCGAAATTGATTTTGCCGGATATTCGCAATTTGATCGAAAACAAAAACTGGCAAGAACTTAAATCGGTTTTAAAAGCATTAACGCCGCAGGACATCGCCGAAATCCTAAATAGCCTGGATGAAAAAGATTTGATCATCGCCTTCCGCCTGATTCCCAAAGACAAAATATCCGAGGTATTTGCCGAATTGGATACTTCGCTGCAGGAATTCATCTTGCGACACATCGCCCACAAAGAGATCCAGCACATCATTCAGGAACTGCCGCCGGACGACCGCACCTCCCTGTTCGAAGACTTGCCCGGCCAGCTTACACAACGCATGATTAATTTACTGCCTCCGGATGAGCGTAAAGAAGCACTGGTATTATTGGGCTATCCGGAAGACAGCGTGGGCCGCTTAATGACCCCGGATTATATAGCCGTAAAAAAAGACTGGAAAATTGAAAAGGCATTGGATCACATCCGAAAACACGGCAAAGACGCCGAAACCATCGATATGATTTACGTAGTGGACGATCAGTGGAAATTATTAGACGATATTCCCATTCGACGCTTTATTTTGGCCAATGCCGAACAAACCGTCGCCGACATCATGGACAACGAATTCGTGGCCATTCCCGCCGGTGAAGATCAGGAAGTGGCTTATCAGATGATCAAAAAATACAATTTGAATGTACTCCCGGTGGTTGACAACAACGGCATTTTGCTGGGCATTGTTACCGTGGATGATATCCTGGATGTTTCCGAAGAAGAGGTGACGGAAGATTTCCACAAAATATCGGCCATTGAACCCATTGAAGAAAGTTACTACCATGCACCGACAACCATGCTGTACAAAAAACGCGTCGGCTGGTTGATGATTTTGCTGGTAACCGACTTTTTGTCTTCCAGTATTATCGCCCACTTTCAAAATGCCATTCAAGCAGTTATTGCCCTGGCTTTTTTCATCCCCGTGCTCATCGACAGCGGTGGGAATATCGCGGCACAATCTTCCACTTTGATCATACGTGCCTTGGCTACCGGAGAATTGACCATTAAGAACTGGTTTTTAGTCGTAAAAAAGGAACTTATCGTCGGTGTGCTCATTGGTGTAACGTTGGGGCTCATTTTGTACATTCGCGGATTTTTCTGGCGTGGCGGGCCTACCGTGGGTATGGTTGTAGGGATGTCCATGGTGGCTATTACGATATGGTCGAATCTATTGGGCAGTTTATTGCCCATCGTATTGACCAAGTTCAAATTGGATCCGGCGGTCATCAGTAGCCCTTTGTTAACCACCGTGGTTGACTCTACGGGTTTGATCATCTATTTCAGCTTAGCGCAACTGGTTTTTCATTTGGCTTAATTTGCTCGGTAAAAATACCAGCTTTCATTTAATAAATAATTGCGAATCATTCAGCCTTGCAAAGCTTCCCACAATTCTTTCAGAGCCTGTCCGGCAGGCATTTGAATGAACACATCGTCTATGGCCCGGGTGTAGCGCGTTGGTTCAATATTAATTTCGATAATTTTGGTGTGGCGGCGTTTTTTGGCAAACATGGGGATAACCCCGGCCGGCATCATACTGCCGGAAACACCAATGACCAGCATGACCTTGGCCCGATTGGCTTCTTTTAAACCCAATTTGTATTCCGGATCGGGTACGGGTTGCTCAAAAAACTGCACGTCGGGTTTCAGCAGGCCGCCGCAAGAAGGACAATGCGGGGGCAAGGCCTGCAATCCAATGACTTCCGTGTTGAATTTTTGTGCACATTGCAAACACACCAGTTCCCGTAAATTGCCGCAAATTTCAATCGTTTTCGTACTGCCCGCCTTTTGGTGCAAGCCGTCGATATTCAGGGTCACCGTACTGCGAATCCAGTGAGAATCTTCCAGGCTTTTTAATATTTTATGTCCTTCGTTGGGAGTGGCCCTGCCGTAAAAATCATAAAACAACTCTTTAAAACGTTGCCAGGCCCATTCGTAATTGTTCTTGAAAAAATTCAGATCGAACAAACGCGCGTCAAATTCCGGCCATTCGTTAAATAACGGCAGACCGCTTTCCCGAGAAAGCCCCGCCCCGGTAAAAGCAATGGTGTATTTAGAAGAACGCATCAATTCCGCTGCTTTGGCAATCATCACCCATCCTTTGTTTTAACGCTCAGGCCATTTCACAAGACCTTGAACTTGAACATTTTTTCCAGTTTCTCAAGTTGGGCCGCATTCTTCAATCGTTCCGCAGTAGAAGCGTAATCGATAATCAAGCGTCCGTTTAAATGATCGATTTCGTGCTGTACTACGCGGGCCGCTAAACCCTTTAATTCCAGTTGCCTTTCCTTGCCGTCCGCATCCCAGGCACGGACGGCGATACTCTCGGAGCGCGGTACTTCCACGCGTACTTCAGGCAAACTTAAACAGCCTTCGTCCTGGCGCGCATTGCCTTCCTGCTGCACAATTTCCGGATTGATTAAAGCCAGTAATCCCTCTCCCGTATCGGCGATAATGATGCGTTGCAAATAACCCACCTGCGGCGCAGCCAAACCAATTCCCTTGTAACGATACATGATTTCCTGCATGGCCTTCAGCAAATCGTAGGTCTTCCCGTCTATTTGACTTACTTCATGGGCACGCTGCCGCAAGACGGCATCCGGATACAAGACGAGTTGATATTTTCCCATGATTTTTCATTCCCATTTTTGAAACATTCACCCATTTGCATCGGCTTACGATTCCTTTAGTTCGAAAATATTACCGGCAAAGTCTTTGACAAAGACGGCCGTCCGGTCATTTCGTTGCATCGTTAGAACAGGTAAGCCTTTCTGCCGGCACCGCTCCACGATCATCTCGCGATGTTCGACATTTAAGCAGACATGGGTTGTGCCGGTATTAAATGTAACGGATTTTTGCGGAATAAAAATTTCCAGCTTCAATTGGCCGTTACTAAAAACGATGACCGTTAACTCCTGAGGCAGGGAAAAAATGCTTTGACTTTCTTCAGGAGTTAAGGAAAACCGATATTGTTCTTCAAAACCTAAAATGTGCCCGTAAAAATTTTGCGCATCGTCTTCATTAAAATTCATCAACCCGATGTGGTTTAAAGTCATCGGCTTTTGCTCCATCACTGCCTTCCGTTCATTTACCGAACCTAAATGGAACCTTTCCAATTTGCTTTGGAAATGGCAAAAAAGCGATCCCGTGCTTCCGGCGTCATCTCAAAGAAATCAACATACAGGCGCAAGCCCAAGGCTTCAATCGGGCCGCGCAGGCTTTCGACCAGAGCGATACGAACCGCTTCCGGAATGCCTAACAAAGGCAAAGCCATGGCCACATTGGCCTGACCTTCGCGCACGGCCACATCTAAAATCATGCC
>CAZHIZ010000226.1:0-2548 GCA_964532875.1 uncultured Caldithrix sp.
AATACCAAGAACATTATCAAATGCCGTGGTAAATTGTAAAAAGTGAGCATTGACCGAACGCACCCTGCGATCTTTAACCAAAAGAGCTATTCCCAGAACGGAACTCATGCTTCCCAACACAGCCAATAACATCAGATACAGATCAGGTAACGGAACGGCAACCCAGCTTCTCATCCCCAATAACAAAATAAAAATCAACAAAAAGGATAAAATAAAATGTGCCGTGGATAACGTATAGTACTTTCCGGGGAAACGTCTCATGCCTTTAAAATTTAATTGCAAGCCGACCAGAAAACCGGTCCAACCTAAAATAAAATTAAAAAAGAATTCCGATTTTCTAAGAATAGATAAATCAAATATATTCATAAAGTTAGGATTTGCCAGAATCCCTAATAAAAGGTAGTAAAAGCCGGAGTAAACAAGAAAATTAAAACCGAGAGTTTTTATTTTTATTTTATCAAAGGCATATTTACCGCTAATGGCGATTATGACAAGAAAAACAAGTCCTAAAACAGAAGTCATACGCTTTTTTCATTTGATTCGACATTACATAGTTTAAAAAAGGATCGATTTAGGCACAACCGTTTTTTAAACAAAAAAAAGCCCCGAATTTGGGGCTTTTTTCAAAATTGATTGAGATTATTTTCCGTTCCTATCCCTTTCAAAGGCCTGCAAAGCCTTCTTAAGGAACCCATCATTCGCATCGATGTATTTTTTAGCCACATCCACAGATTCATTTGTCTTGGCGATGAAAATGGCTGTCTTCACATGACCTTTGGCCGTTTTCAAGCATTCGGCAGCTCGATCGTAATCAACATTTGCCGCCATCATAATAATCCTCTTAGAACGTTCGATTAATTTTTTATTGTTTTGTTGCAAGTCTATCATCATATTTTCATAGACTTTACCAAGTTTTATCATAGAGACACTGGTTAGCATATTCAAAACCATCTTTGTCGCCGTACCTGCTTTTAAACGTGTTGATCCCATAATTACTTCCGGACCAGGTACCGGGCAAATCGCTACATCCACATCGTATTGCAAATCTTCTCTGGGATTGCAAACAACGGCAATGGTTTTAGCCCCTCTCTTACGTGCTTCCTTAATCGCCCCAACCACATACGGTGTTCTACGACTGGCGGCAATCCCGCACACCACATCATTTTCCGTAACGTTTAAATCGGCCACATCCTTTGCGCCGTTTTCTTCATAATCTTCGTAGCCTTCTACGGCAATCGTCAAAGCCTTGTACCCACCGGCAATACGCCCCACCACCATTTCGGGGTCTACCCCAAACGTAGGCGGACATTCAACCGCATCCAAAACCCCCAAACGACCGGACGTACCGGCTCCAAAATAACACAAGCGTCCGCCTTTTTTAAAGGCTTCCGTTATTATTTCGATTGCCTGGGCAACATAGGGCAATTCTTTTTCAACAGCTAAAGCCACTTTTTTATCTTCTTCATTAAAAACCTTAACAGCATCCAGCGTATCCATCACATCAATTTCCATTGAATTCGGATTACGCATCTCCGTTACCAGACCGGATAATTCCTTAAATAATTTTTTCTCATCCATGTACATACCTCAAACTTACTAAACATTTATCTTTTAAATATTCCGAAAATTGCCAAAAATTATTATTCACAATTTCCATTTTAATACTCTTCTTTTCGGGATCGGGTAACGCTTCCTTACAGTGACAGCTTTTCATTGTTACCAGTTTTGCTTTTTGAGCTTTCAAAACATGGGAAGTTAATTTTATTAATTGCGCAAGAGAGGCCACCGCCCTGGCCGTAATCACATCAATATTTAATTGGTTTACCCTTTCCCAGTTTTCGAAGCGCTCATTAACAACCTCAAAATCAATATTCAATTCGTTTTTAACTTTTTGCAAAAACAATGTTTTTTTGCGCGACGAATCGATTAACCATGTATGGTTTTCAGGAAATAAAATCGACAAAACAACACCCGGTAAACCGGCACCACTACCCAAATCGATTACCGTTAATTGCTTTCGCCCGAATCTGGAACGAATAAATTCTGCAAAAACAAAAGACGGCAAAATATGTCTTTCTTCCAAATAAAGAACATCCCCTTTGGAAATTAAATGTACTTTCTCATTCCATTCCCGCAACAACAACAGGTATTTTTTCAATTGTTCCAATTGCCCTTCCGTCACATCGATTCCATATCTTTCAAAAAAAGCACAAATTTGCTCTATCTTCATACATCACCTGTTTCACGTGAAACGCTACATGAGATTCATTTTTTCGAGATAAATCATCAAAACCGTCAAATCCGCCGGCTTCACACCGGAAATGCGGGCCGCCTGCCCCAGACTCTGGGGTTTGATTTTGGTTAACTTTTCCCTCGATTCTGCAGATAGGGCTTCAATTTTTCCATAATCGATATCTTGTGGAAGTTTTTTACTTTCTAATTGTTTAAATTTGGCTACCTGTTGTTGCTGACGTTGCACATATCCTTGATATTTAATATTGTATTCCACCTCATTAATCGCCGAAGGCAAATAGCTTTTTTCCGTGAT
>CAZHIZ010000226.1:2648-4808 GCA_964532875.1 uncultured Caldithrix sp.
AATAATAGCCGAAATTCGGCGCTGGAAGTAAACATACGGTACGGTTCCGTGTGAATTTTATTAATCAGATCATCAATTAACACACCGATATAAGCTTCCGACCGATCCAATACAAACGCTTCCCTTTCCAAAAGATTATGAGCCGCATTTATTCCGGCAATAATTCCCTGCGCCGCCGCTTCTTCATATCCGGATGTGCCGTTTATTTGTCCGGCAAAGAATAAATTTTTCACTTCCTTAGTTTCCAGGGTATTTTTTATCTGATGCGGTGGAAAAAAGTCGTACTCTATCGCATACCCCAGACGAACAATTTTAACGTTTTCCAACCCCGGTATGGTGCGGATTGCTTTTTCCTGCGTATCAACTGGTAAACTGGTGGAAAAGCCGTTTACGTAGACTTCTTCGGATGTGTACCCTTCCGGCTCTAAAAAAATTTGATGTCTGTTCTTATCGGCAAATCGAAATATTTTATCTTCAATGGACGGGCAGTAACGGGGACCAACTCCGTGAATCATACCCGTAAACAAGGGGGAGCGCGCAAAACCGCTTCTCAGGATTTCATGTGTCTTTTCATTGGTGTGTGTAATGTAACAATTAATTTGCGGTTGTGTGATTTTTTCCGTGGAAAATGAGAAGGGAACCGGGTCTTTGTCCGGCTCCTGCACGATTAATTTTTCGTAATTGATCGTATCTCTGTGTACGCGCGGCGGGGTTCCTGTTTTTAATCGACCTGCTTCAAATCCGTAAGAAACCAAAGATTCGGTTAAACCAACAGCCGGCAATTCCCCTGCTCTTCCCGCGGAAAGCTTATGTAATCCGATATAAATAATCCCGTTTAAAAAAGTTCCGGCCGTAACAACAACCGCCCTAGTCTCGATCATACCGCCCTTTTGCAAAACAACATGCGTAACGCGGCCGTTTTGGATTTTTACTCCCACAGCCATATCTTCGATAACCGTGAGATTTTCGGTTTGTTCGATCAATTGGCCGGCTACTTTGGCGTACCCCAGACGGTCGGTTTGAGCTCTTGGTGATTGAACAGCCGGACCTTTCGATGTATTTAACATCTTAAAGTGAATTCCGCTGCGATCGGTTATTTTAGCCATTAAACCGCCAAGCGCATCGATCTCCCGCACCAATTGCCCTTTAGCTAAACCACCAATAGCCGGGTTACAAGACATCAAACCTATTTTATGCCGGTCGATGGTAACTAAAGCCGTTTTTAATCCCAATTTTGCAGGAGCGTAGGCCGCTTCAATTCCGGCATGACCACCGCCTATGACTATGACATCAAATTTTTTCATTTTTTAGTTTCACGTGAAACGTAATTGTTTTACTTACCAATACAAAAATGCGAGAAAATATTATTTAATATGTCTTCATTGGTTATTTCGCCAGTCAATTCGGCTAATACGTTAATAATCTCTCTTAACTCTACAGAAACAAATTCGTACCCTAATTTTTTATCCAAAGCTTTACGAGCGCTTTGAATCCCCTTTTTTATTTCCCTTAATTTTCTGTATTGACGCTCGTTACTTAAAAACAGATGATCGGTATCGGAATAGTGAATCTTTTCCTTGATCGCTTTTAGTATCCGTGAAATATTCTTCTTCTTTTTGGCCGAAATTTCAATCCATTTGCTATTAATAAATCGATCATTGGAAACGACCTTTCCCAAGTCTATTTTATTACCGACAAATATAATTTTCTCTTTATATTTTTCCGCTGTTTTTAATAGATATCGGTCTTCTTCGTCAAAGGGTTCCGAAAGGTCAAAGACCATTAGAATGACATCAGCCTGACGATACAGGTTTTTAGCCCGCCTTACGCCTTCCTTTTCCAATTGATCGGCAGAATAACGGATACCAGCCGAATCCATGAACTGAACTAATATATTGTCCAAATAAATTTCGTCATGAACGATATCGCGCGTTGTACCGGGAATATCCGAAACAAGTACCCTTTCCTTTTTTAAAATGGCATTCATTAAACTGGATTTACCCACATTCGGTTTTCCGGTAATTAAAACTTTTACGCCGTTTTGCAGTAACATTCCCTGGCGATAGCTATTGAGAAAGCGAGAAATTTTCTTATCCGTTTCTTTAAACAATTCCCGTATTTGTGCGTCTTCTATGATATCGATATCTTCTTCACCGAAAT
>CAZHIZ010000227.1:0-4795 GCA_964532875.1 uncultured Caldithrix sp.
GGCGACTAACCACAGAGCAGAACCCAATTAACCATTCAACGATTCAACCATTTTCTATTCAACCACCCCCTCAGAGCAGATTCTCTCGCAGATTTCGCAGATCAACGCAGAGGACAAAGAATTCTATTTTAGAATTTTTTCTACGAAAATCCGAGGGATCTGCGCGGCAATTTTTTTAGCCACTGATTTACACAGATAAACACTGATTTTTTTGAATTAAAACCGTTCGACCTCATCCCTGCACCAAACGAACCCCCATTATCCATTAACGAACAACGATTAACGAATAACCACCCCATTAACCATTCAACGATTCAACTAATTTCCATTCAACCCGTCCTTGCACCAAACGAACGTCCATTAACGCATAACGAATAACGATTAACAAATCCGGCCTCTGAGAGACCATTCAACAATTCAACCATTTCCCATTCAACTCTTGCCCTTTAATCCTGCCACCCATGTTGTCATTTTAGGCATTAATTTCCCAGTGCCCCATGAGCTCCGGCGGGATGGTCACATATTCCATCATGGGATCGTTCCAGTCGGTGCCGTAATACAGGAACGGCTGGCGCAGAGCTTCTTCCGTGGTATCGATTTTAAAACGCACAATGCCAATTTCTTCCAATAAATTAAACAGTTCGCAGGCCTGTTTGCGCTCGATGCCGTAATGTTCCTTTAAAAAGTCACACATATCGTCCTTGCCGCTGAAATAATCTTCCTTAAATTCGTTGGAGAATTTCTCAGCCAAGGCGGCGGCCACTTCGGCAATGGAATGACCGTTGCTCAGGTCTTTGCACAAGTCTTCGTTTAAATCGTCAATCAAGTATTTGGTTTTGGCAATGATTTCCATCAGTTTTTGAATGCGGTTATTTAGACGTACTTTTTCGGCCTGTAGGCGAGCGCGTTCGGTTTTAAGAGTTTTAATATCATCGGCCGTGCGTTTGTCTTTGGGCAGATCAAAAATACGGTTCAACTTTGCTTCGGTTTCTTTGAGCCACCCGTGGAAATCTTCAGCGATTTCCTGCTTGATTTCCTGTTTTTCATCCGAGGGGCCGGCAATTTTTTCCGATTGCATGAGTAAGAGATCAATTTTGTGGCGTAACTGTTTCATCTCGTCCAGTTCGGTTTCCAGCTCGCGCAAGGTGCGTTTTAAATTTTCCTTGTCCTTTTGCAAATGGTAGCGGAAAATATTTTCGTCGTTTTTTCGGAACCATTCCGTAAATTCTTTGAAAAGTCGCATGATTTAACTCCTTTGTGATGCATGAAATTTTCCTGTTCGATCGTATGAATTGAATGTTCCATGGCACGATTAGTTCCGCACCCGACATTAATCCACCAATTTCGATTCGGGTTTTCTTTGGATATTTTCCGGTAAGCGAAGCTGGGCTCCCTTTTCTTTCACCACCTTTTTTAGCCATGAACTCGGGTAACCTTTTTGCGTGGGATGCCCGGGGCGATCCTGTACGTACCCATCGTTGTATTTGGTGATTAAATGAACGGCCAATTCTTTCCAGCGTTGAAAAACCGCATTTTGTTGCGCTACACAATAATTGGTCAGGTAGGTTTTCAATAAAGCCGGCTCTTTTCGGGCCAAATGCAAAGCGGTCGTCTCGATGCTGGGCTGTAGCGCTAAAAAGGTCGATTCCAATTCGTTCTGCACCTTTTGAATATCTTTAATCATGTACGAATAGCGCAAATTGGCGTAGTTGGCTACCAGGTTGAAAATCCACCAGGCCGAATCCCAGCTAAAGCGGTCCAACGAACCGGTGACCAAAGGCCGGGCGAATTTTTCTGTGCCGCAATAAACCGGCATGTAGCACGATGTGTAGGTGTTGTCCAAACCGTACCAGAGCAGCCCGCCGATGGCATCCGGCAAATAGGAACGCGATTGGGAGACGAAAGAGAATCCCGTTTGTTGGGTGGAAATGGGACGTTCCCAGGCGTATTCCGTGCTGTCCACCTGCCAGGAAATGGGGCGCCAGCGATCCGGTGCGCCGAAAGGTCCCGCAGCAATTCCTTTAGTCATGTCGTAGGGCGTACCTTCGTAATGATCGCGCATTAAGGAAAACACATCGGCCACGGAGAGCTTACGGTCCGGCTTGATCCACAAGGGGTAAGGCTTGGCCTGCAAATCGCCGCGGGCATAGTCCGCCGATAAGTGGGCGGAAGGTGCCGCCCGTCTGAAAATGCTCCACACCCGCATATCGGAATAGCGCCGGTTGCGGGGCGTATCGGGGCAATAAGCTTCATTGAATTTAAACGGCTCACCCGATTTGGGATCGTAATAACCTTTTTCGATGGCAAAGGAAATCACGTTTTTGGAGTACAGGCAATTTTGCGGATCATGTAAGGGAAAGGTGCCGATGCGCGCTTTGTTAGCATGGCAGGAAATGTAACCGTCGGGAATGCGCCGCGCCACCCATTCGGCTCCTTTACCGCCGGGGCCAGGGCCGATCATCTCCAAAATCCAGGCTTCTTTGGGGTCGGCAATGGAAAAGGTTTCGCCGCTGGAACGATAGCCGTATCGGGCTACCAAATCGGTGATCACCTTAATCGCCTCGCGAGCCGTTTTGGCGCGTTGTAAAGCCAGACGCATCAAAGTCCAGTAATGGAATAATCCCTGGGGATTCACCAATTCCATGCGCCCGCTAAAGGTAGTTTCGCCGATGACCAATTGGTGCTCGTTCATCAGGCCCACCACTTTGTAGGTGTGCGGCGGTTGGGGAATTTTAACGATTTTGTCACCGAGGTGAAAGGTCAGGGAATCGCCGGCCTTGTGGTCGGCCGCCGGAATAATTTGCGGATGCGGTACGAATTCACCGTCGCAGGAATAGGTGATCATCACCGAACCGTCCTTGCTGGCACCTTTGGTGACCAGAATATTGGTGCAGGCTTCAGACGAAGCGATGTTAAAAAGTAGAATCATTACACTCATTAAAAACAAATGTCGAATCATGGCACCTTCCTTTTAAATTTAAACAAACTTGTAAAATCGTTTTTACTCGGTAATGTACTAAAAAATAGGAAAGGGCGCAGTACTAATTTATGAAAGGCTTATGAGAATATTTTCTTCGTAAGATCGGACACCTTAGCGTGTGGGCAATGAGGTAGGTTGATTAGGTGAATTGTTGAATGGGTAAATGGGAAATGAAGCGCCGTGCCACTTTCTCACTTATACCATTAAACCATAGCCATATTCCTTTATCCCATCTTTTTTTATTTTTTATTTTGTATTAATCCCCATTCGCGATTATCAGATGAAAGGAATTCATCCAAACATTTTTGCATTGTCGCTAAGTTGCCTTAGATATTTTAAATCTCGTTTTTTCCCGATGGTTTTATTAAAATGATGGGAGGGATTTGTCAATAGAACAAACATACAAGAAAAATTTTCTAATTTATCGGTAGGGCTCTTAAAAAGGTTTTTCTTTTGTTCGTAATTTGATTAAATTTCTCGAAGTGAAAATTGTTCGACTATGGTTTAAGCATTGACTATTGAAAATCGACAACCCCTGATAAGATAAAGCAATTTATTGATTCGGTATCTCATCCAGATATACATTCTCCTCAGCCTTTTAATTTGCGATGATATGACTTTTTAAAATAAAGATCAAACTTTAACGATCTTTGATGTTAACAGTGAGGAGGCGAACAAGTGTTTAATCTCTTAATTTTTCTCATCTTCTTACTAACCGGCATTGTTTCTTCGTGTAAGAAAGAGGCCGCTCCTGTTTCCTCAATTGATGCGGTGCAGGTTTTGCCAACAAATGATCAGTTGCGAAAAATTGATATTATTCAAACCGATTACGATAGTCTTCTGGTCCAGAACAGTCCGAATATGTTCATAAAATCACGTTCGATTCAACGCGTAGATTTGTATAAATTCGATGGGATGCACTATGTCTTGGCTCAAACTTATTCCCCTGAATACAGCGGCTCCTATGGGTCTTATCATCCTAATTTCAAATTTCGTTTAAAAGTTAAAAAAACGGTTTTGTTTTATAAATTTAGGCTGAAATATTTTTTATTTAATTCTTCCACCTTGGAAATTGATACTTCTGCCACAATGTGCAAATATCCTTATAATACGGCCGAAGTTTATCGTACGTTTGCCGATTTACCCCTACCGGAAGACAAAAAGATGCGCTTTGCCGAAGATATTGATTTTGAAGACGGGAAATTTTATTATCGGAATGGTGGTGGGTATGGAATTTATGAGATAGATGAAAACTCCGGGAATTATAGGACTTTAGTTGAAATTGTTGCGCATGATTACATAGCCGTTGATTCGTCCTATCTTTATTATACCACCGGGCCTTCTGAAATATGTAAGATCAATATTTCAAATTTAAACAATTCTGAATTCCTTCATTTTAAGAGAGGCCCCATGGGAGAAGATTCGACGATATTCGGAATGGAAGCGGAAAATGGTAAAATTTATATACTAACTTTAGGTGGGCCAACGGGAGATTATTTACTTGAATTTGATTCCGATGCTAATTTCCTAAGATCATATCCATATCCCGCAAAGACGCTTGCTTTAACGAAATACGGTGATCGACTTTATAGTGTGGATAGCTATCATTCAAAAATCAAAGTCTATAATTTGAAAACACAAAAAATGGAGCCAGACCTGCTTATCCCATCGAAAGATACGTTTGCTATTCGTATTAAAAACGGATTTTTTTATTATTCGGAATTTAAGAAAAAATACATTGGTAAAATACCATTAGAAGATATTATCCGATAGCATGCCTATCATGAATAAACTTTACATCGGCCATGCACGTGC
>CAZHIZ010000228.1:0-4793 GCA_964532875.1 uncultured Caldithrix sp.
TTTTTCCTTAATCGGATAGTGCAAAAAACAAAGGAGACGGTATGGAACAAAGCACAACGGCAAGACACTTGCCGGAAAACGCCTATCGAAAACTGAAACCAGGTGAAGTGTATCGTCCGGTGGTTCCGGATGATGCGCCGCTTCCGGAAGTAACATCCTATTCTTTACTTTGGGGCATGTTTTACGCGGTAATATTTTCCGCTGCAGCCGCTTACCTGGGGCTTAAAATCGGTCAGGTGTTTGAGGCGGCCATTCCCATTGCTATTTTGGCCGTAGGATATTCTTCCTTAACCAAGCGCAAGAATGCGCTTTCCGAAAATGTAATCGTGCAATCCATCGGTGCGGCTTCCGGCGTCATTGTGGCCGGTGCGATTTTTACCATTCCCGGTTTGTACATTTTAGGACTCAATGCTTCCTTTTGGCAAGTTTTTCTTTCGTCCTTGTTCGGCGGTTTTCTGGGCATTCTCTTTTTAATTCCTTTTCGCCGCTATTTTGTCAAGGATATGCACGGTGAATTTCCCTTTCCCGAAGCAACGGCAACGACAGAAGTGCTGGTAACCGGAGAGTCCGGCGGTGAAAAAGCTAAAATTCTGTTAAAAGCCTTGATCATCGGCGGTTTGTACGACTTTTTTGTTTCCGGTTTGGGTTTTTGGAAAGAAGTGGTTTCTTCCAGTGTTTTTAGTTGGGGGAAAAAATTAATCGAATCGACTCGTCTGGAGTTCCGCATGAATATCGGTGCCGCGGTCATGGGGCTTGGCTACATTGTAGGACTTAAGTATGCCCTGATCATCGCCAGTGGTTCCTTTTTAGCCTGGTGGGTTATTATGCCGGTGATTTATTACATCGGTCAATTCAATCCGCAGCCCATTTTAAATGCGGCCAAACCCATTGCTCAGATGATGCCTTCGGAAATTTTTAGTACCTACATCCGACACATCGGAATCGGCGGTATTGCCACGGCCGGTTTGATCGGCATCATTAAATCGTGGAAAATTATTGCCGGTGCTTTTAGTTTGGCTGCCAAAGAAATTTTCGGCAAGCACGAAGGAACAGCAGAGCAAACCGTTCAACGCACCCAAACGGATATTAAAATGAAATGGGTGGTTGTGCTCATCGTCAGTACTTTATTAGGCATTTTTGCTTTCTTTCTGCTTATGGTTGTACACGGAAATCTTTTATATGCCGTTACGGGTCTCTTAATTGTAACCATCATTTCTTTTCTGTTTACCACCGTTGCGGCGCAAGCCATCGCCATTGTGGGTACCAATCCCGTTTCCGGTATGACTTTGATGACTTTGATCATCTCCTCGGTTATTCTGGTTGCCATCGGTCTTAAAGGCGATGACGGTATGCTGGCCGCCTTGATTATCGGCGGAGTAGTTTGTACCGCGCTCTCCATGGCCGGTGGATTTATCACGGATTTGAAAATCGGTTATTGGTTGGGTACTACTCCGCGCACGCAAGAGCGTTTTAAATTTTTGGGAACCACCTTAGCGGCCGCTTCGGTAGGTGCGGTTATTTTCCTCCTGCATCAAACCTACGGTTTCGGTCCGGCCACTCCGGCCCATCCCAATGCTTTGGAAGCACCGCAGGCTTCGGCCATGGCAGCCGTTCTGCAGCCGCTAATGACCGGCCAGCCTGCCCCCTGGCTCATGTATTTGGCCGGCGTGTTCATGGCTTTGATTCTGGAATTTCTGGGTATTTCGCCCCTAGCTTTTGCTCTGGGTATGTACTTGCCCTTGCATTTAAATACGCCGATTTTGTTTGGCGGCATCGTTGCCCATTTGGTTGGTAAAAGCTCCAAGGACGAAAAAGTGGTACAGGCCCGTAAAGATCGCGGGACATTAATCGCTTCGGGATTTATTGCCGGTGGGGCCCTAATGGGAGTGGTGGCTGCCGCATTGGTCTATCTGGGGCAGAGCATTACCGGTAGCTCCAAATGGAATTTAATGGTCGGTATCGGTACGGAACATTGGGCCGAATCTTCCGGCGCCGAAATACTGGGCTTTGTAATGTTTGCTCTTTTGCTGGGTTACATGTATTGGGATGCCAAACGGGCTAAGGTTAAATCCGAATAAAATGTATTTAAAAAATGGGCTGATTGTCAGCCCATTTTTTTTTGACTGTCAATGCCCTTTTAAGTAAGTTTTTTTGCAGTAACTTGGCGATAAAATAGGGTGTTAAGGACAATGAGATTCTGGGGCTTTAAAAAACATCGTACCTTTAATATCGAAGAACGCCTGCATCCCGAACGTTTCAAAAAAAAACGCATTGAATTCGAGCGTTTGCCCAGACGTAAAGTAAAGCCTTTGTGGTGGACTATTGCGGTTTTCCTCGTTGTACTTTATCTTTATTTTTATTTAAGACAATATTTGTAATGCGTTGCGGAGAAAATTTTTATGATTCAGTTAAGCAAGATTTTAAAACAGGTTCCTCTTTTTCATTCCCTGGGAAAAGAAAGTATCGATTTTATCATTCAGCGCCTCAAGTTTAAAACCTTCGATGCCAACGAGACCGTTTGTAAAATAGGCGATCCCGGTGATGAAATGTACATCATCATCAGCGGTAAGGTCAAGATTTGCATTTACACCGAAGATGGGCAGGAACAGATTGTGGCTACGCTTGGCAGCGGTGATTATTTCGGCGAAATGTCCTTAATGACCGGAGAACCGCGTTCCGCTTCCGTTATTACCACGGAAGATTCGGAAATGTTTTCTTTGCATAAGAATGATTTCGATGTCATTCTGGAAAAATTCCCTTCCATCTCCATCAGTATCGGTAAAATTATGAGCCAACGTCTGCGCGATACCCTGGCCAAGGCTTCCAAATTACCAAAGGTGACCAAAATAGAAACCACCCAACATGGGCCGCGTGGTAGTTTAAGCGATGTCCCTCTGGTGGATTTGATCCGTTTTTGCGAATCCAATTCCATTACCGGTACTTTGCATGTGGAAAATGACGGTCGCAAGGGTTCGCTGGAATTTAAGGCCGGCCAATTGCAAAAAGTGACCATGGACGATTTAAGTGAAGATCAGGCCATGGACACCATGTTAAACTGGAAGGAAGGTATTTTTGCTATCGATTTGCGTCCTTTGAAACTGGACGGATTAAAGGAAAAAACGGAGGAAGAGACGGCAACCGAGGTTAAGGTTCGGAAAATTCTTATCTTGAGCAATTCTTTGGTCGTGCAAAAAATCATCGAACGAGCCTTAAAAAGCCTCGGCTATCAGGTGTACAAAGCCAAAAGTATGTCCGACGGAGTGCGTTTGTTAAAAGATGAATCCGTTGATTTGGTGGTCTCGGACATTAAATTGCCGGATGGTGACGGTTTGGCCCTGGTGGAAGCCATGCGCGAAGTTAAGGATGTGCCCCTTGTGTTTTTGGGCGAGCCGCATCTAAACGAGGAAGATCGGGCGCAATTTACGGCTTTCGAACGGGTGGCCTTTACCAAAAGCCATGAAGTGAGCGAAATTGTGCAACTAATCGAGCATTTTAATAATGAAGAATGAGATCATCAACGAATTGAAGAAAATTCCCTTATTTGCCTCTCTTAGCGATGATGATTTGGAGCATTTGAGCAGCAAATTGGAAACGGTTCAGTTCCCCAAAGAGACGGTGATCATTCGGGAAGGCGATTTGGGCGATTGTTTTTACATCATTCGTTCGGGCAGTGTCCGTATCGAAACCCAGGTGGAAGAATTTCAGCAACCCGTCATTCTGGCCCGTCTGGAAGCCGGAGATTATTTCGGTGAAATGGCTTTGATTACCGGCGAACCGCGTTCGGCGACCGTGGTGGCCGAAGAAGATGTTACCCTGTGGCGCATTTTAAAAAGCGATTTCGACGCCATGATCATGAGTCATCCCCAAATTACCCTTTCGCTAACACACATGCTTAGCCATCGCCTAATGAAAACCAATAAAACGCTAGAGCAAACCGAGTTGCAATTCTTAAAGAAAATTCAGCCGACCGGCCGCCTGGAAGATTTCGGCCTCATCCGCATTTTAAATTTTGCCGAACAAAATGCTCTGACCGGTACCATTATTCTGCAAAAGGGTGAGGATGAAGCGGTGTTTGAATTTGAAAAGGGACGTTTGCAAAAGTTGAATTACAAAGAGATGGAAGAAGATCAGGCTCTGGATGAATTGCTACAATGGGAAGAAGGACGTTTTCGAATTCAACCGACTTTTTGGGAAATGATTGAGGAAAATCTGGGCAAAGGACCTGTTCGTTCTAAAGAAAGCGAGAAGTTAATACGTACCTTCGAACGCTACTTTAAAATAAAATTCAAGGAATTTGTTCGTTTTGCCGGCTCTCGAGCCACGCAGGTGGCTTTGAATAAGAGTTTGCACAAATTACGCACTTTTTTCCGTTCCGAAATACTTTTTGAGTTTCAGGCGCAACCGCGTGTACGGGTCGATTTTTTTAAGCTGGAGAAATTTTCCGAAAAGGAAGTGTTGATTTTAGCTGTTTTACTGAACCACATGGTGCGCTATTTACAACAGGAAACCGTTGGAATGGAATTTTGGGATGTACGTTCTTCCGATAAAGAGATTGATGCCACGCTTGACCAACAAGAATTTTTCAAACTATTCGAACAGGCAGGTGAGTTGGTTTGAAAGAGGAGCGGTTGAACGGTTGAATCGTTGAATAGAAAATGGTTCGGTAGGTCTGCGTGCATCCGCGGAATCTGCGCGATGTACAATTTCCTGCAAATCGATGTGTCATTTCGAGGAGTTTCGAGGATCGGAACGACGAGAAATCCCTTTGTTATTCCGAGCAGTAAGCCCAAAAG
>CAZHIZ010000229.1:0-4724 GCA_964532875.1 uncultured Caldithrix sp.
CACAAATGCCGGTGGCTCCCGCAAATTCCGACTGTTCAATGTTGTCGTGGCCCCCTCCCTGCGCAATTTTCGCAGAAAGGGGAGGGGGGGGTTTACGCCGACCCCGCCAATTACCGCAGAGCCCATGCCCCGTTTTTTTTCTTTCATCTTTCATCTTTCATCTTTCATCTTTTTTCTTTTTTTTTTTGTTTTTAACAAACTTCACCTTGTGATTGTTGTAAAATTCTCAGCTCTACCAAACCGGCACAGTTCTAAAATCCCTTCCCTATTGCATTAGGAAAGGGATTTAGGGATGGGTAGGCCGAAATTCAGGATTGGGCTAAGAGGATATCTCTATTTTGGCGGGCGGAATCGTACAGGGCTTTAATAACCCGCAATACGTTAACGGCATCTTCGGGCGGGGACATATTTTTTTCTTTTTGACGAATCACATCGTAAAAATGTCGGATTTCCGTCTCATAGGCACGTAAATAGCGGTCGCCTGCTTTTTCATTCTGAATGGGGGTTACGGTGACCAAACTGCCGTGCATTTCTTTTTGAATACGCAAGGGATTCAAATAAGCCGAGCCTTGTTTTCCGAAAATATGGGTGTATTGGATGTCGTGATCCAGATGTAAATTCCAGCTCATTTCAATGGTTACGCCCAGGCCGCTTTCCGTTTGCAAAAGAGCCAGAGCGGAATCTTCCACTTCCAAATTTTCACGTAACCGGTACGGCAGCAGCCGAGCCGTACGAATCTCGGGCATGCCCGTTAGGTACAACATCATGTCGATCAAATGAATACCGAAATCCATTAGCACACCGCCGCCGGAATATTGCTTTTTTAATTCCCAGGATAGCTGTAATTCTTTCGACCATTTTTTAAGCCATCCGCTTTTAAAGAAAAACAATTCTCCCAAATCGTTGTTACGTAAAAATTCGCGTAAAATCTGTACATCGTCCCGGAAGCGATGTTGCATGCCCACCATGACCGTCCGGTTTTGTTCTCTGGCTACCTGCGCAATTTTTTGTGCATCCTGTACATTTAAAGCCAGCGGTTTTTCCACAAAAACATGGATGCCTTTGCGTAAAGCCATCAGGGCCATAGGATAATGGTAATAGTTGGCCGTACAAATGTGTAAGGCGTCAATCTCTTCACGCTCCAAAAGCTCGTCCACCAAACTGTACCAGCGCGGAATCTCAAATTTTCGGATGATGTGGGCCATTTTCTTTTCGTCCACATCGCACACGGCAACCAGTTCCACGCCCTCCATCTTTTTGAGTGTGGGCAAATGGGCGATTTGAGCAATTTTCCCCACGCCTACAACGGCTGTTTTAATTGTGTCCACCGCTCCCCCTTATTAACATTTGCAAAAGATTAATGTAACTGTTCCCGACATGCTTCCTTTTTAATCGCTAATAAATGCCCTGAACCCGTGTTTTTCCAAAATGCCGATGGCTTTTTCCGCCTCTTCCTTGCCGGAAAACGAAATGCGAAATACCCCGCCCTCTTCTTCACGCACCTTTAACAGTTCGATGTCGCGAATATCGATCTTCTCGGCGGCTAAAGCATTGGACATGCGGGCTATCACGCCCGGGCGGTCATCCACGTAAATCAGCACATCCGTTAAAGGATGCAAAAAGCCTTTTGTCGATTTGGGAATTTGACTGCGGTAGTAATTGGCCAGATGAAAGTCTTCGGAAAGGTCGTCGATATGCCGATATTGATGTTCCAACAATTCGATCAGTTCGCGCAAAGCCTGCTTAATATTCTCTTTATTGCGCAAAAGGATGTCTTTCCAAATGGCAAAATTACTGGAAGCAATACGCGTTAAATCGCGGAAACCGCCGGCCGCCAATTCGAAATAGGGTTTTTCCGGCGCGTTTTTCTTCCCAATCATCTCAACCAGGCCAACGGCTAAAAGTTGCGGTAAATGACTGATGCGGGCCATTATTTCGTCGTGCACAAACGGATCAAGCAGCAAGATGCGCGCTTTCAACCGTTCCAGGATTGGGAAGAGTTTTTCTTCGGCTGCGGCGCGCCGGGGCCCATCCACACCGGTTAAAATAAAAACCGCATTTTCGTAAAGCAGGGGATCGGCCGCATCCAAACCGCTTTTCTCTCCGCCCGTCATGGGATGGCCGCCGATAAAACTACCGGAAAAAGCAATCTCCCGGGCCAGCCGATGCACGTTTCCTTTGGTACTGCCCAGATCGGTCACCACCGTTTTCGATGAAACAACCCCGTTTAGGTCGGCAAGTTGTTTTTCAATGACTTGAATGGGGGTCGCCAAAAACACGATGTCGGCATCGTGGCAGTCCTGCGGCCAACGGCCAAGGGTGTGATCGATCAATTGTATGTTTTGGGCCTTTTCACAGACGGCCGGAAAGTCATAGCCCCAAATTTCGGCATCTAATTTTTGATTTTTAATAGCCAAAGCCAATGAGGCACCCATTAGCCCAAGGCCGGAAATAACAATTTTCATGGCAGGTTCGATTCCGTTTTTCAAAAGACTTACCGTTGTTGGGTAAGCCTGTTTAATCTAAAGTTTAGCTTTTGTACCCGCTTAATTTTGAAAGCAAAATATGGCTCGGGATCAATATTTCCGATCGGCAATTTTGCGACCGATCACTTTGGCAATAACCCGGATTTGATCCATGAGTTCGTCAAATTGATTGGGATACAGCGATTGGGCACCATCCGAAAGGGCATGTTCCGGGTCATGGTGCACTTCCACCATAATGCCGTCGGCTCCGGCGGCAATGGCCGCCCGAGCCATAGGAATAACTTTGTTGCGCAAGCCCGTACCGTGAGAAGGATCGGCAAAAACGGGCAAATGGCTCAATTTCTTTACCACCGGAATAGCGGAAAGATCCAGGGTATTCCGCGTGTAGGTTTCGAAAGTACGAATTCCCCGTTCACACAACATGACCTGTCTATTGCCGCCGGACAAAATGTATTCGGCGGACATCAGCCACTCCTCAATCGTTGCTGCGATGCCGCGTTTCAAAAAGACGGGTTTAGTAGCCTTACCCAGAGCGCGGATGAAACTAAAATTCTGCATGTTACGCGCACCCACCTGAAGGATGTCTGCATACTGACTGACCAGTTCTATTTGATCTTTGTCCATCACTTCGGTAATCACTAATAGTCCGTACCGATCGGCCGCCTTACGCAAAATTTGCAGGCCCTTTTCACCCAGCCCCTGAAAAGAGTATGGAGAGGTACGGGGTTTAAAGGCGCCGCCTCTTAAAATTTTGGCTCCGGCGCTGGCCACCCGTTCGGCAATAATCATGGTTTGTTCTTCGGACTCCACGGAACACGGACCGGCCATGACCACCACTTCGTCCCCGCCGATGGTTACATTTCCGATGTGTAACACCGTGTTCTCATGTTGAAATTCGCGGCTGGTTAACTTGTACGGTACCGATATTCGATAAGCGTCGGCCACCCCCGGTAACACCTGTAAATCGCGAATATCAACCTTACTGACATCACCGATTACACCCAATACCGTATGCTCGGCTCCGGTGGATTTGTGTACCGAAAGCCCGCGTTCATCCAAAAATTCTATGACATGTTCGATTTGGCTCTCTGTAGCCTCTTTGGCCATCATAACAACCATATTCTGTATCTCCTTCCCTGCTCAATTAAATTCACAAAACTTTGCTATTAAAACCCGACCGCTCCTGGAAACCAAAACGGAGCAGCCGAATTCCATTTCTTATTTTTCGCTCCTAATACGAAACCGATGACCGTTTTCCGCGTCGGTTCGGCAGATCGTATTTCTTTAAAAATCATCGCCAGGCCTATTTGCTGTCCAGATACTCCTGTAAAATGACCACTGCGGCAATTTGGTCGATTTTATCTCTTTGCTTGCTGGGTTTTTTGCCCACGCGATGCAAAATGGCCTGGGCCTGCTTTGTGCTTAAACTTTCGTCCCATTCCATTATCGGGATGCTTAACCGATTTCTTAATTTTTTAACTATATTTAATATATCGTTGGTTTTACGGGAAATATTCCCGTTAAGAGTGTAAGGAACCCCGATTAAAATCTCCGTAATTTTATTTTCCTGAATGAGGGCTTCCAACTCTGCAACAAACGGCTTAAAACCTTTCCATTGCAAAGTGGTTAAGGGGTGGGCCAATATCAACAACTCGTCGCTAACGGCAACGCCAATACGTTTTTCACCGATATCTAAGGCTAAAATTTTTCCCATGCACGTCAATTAAAAGGTATTGTATCGATTCCGGGAAACGACTGTTTCCCCCGAAGATCAAATAATGAACCTGTTATTATTTTTCTGCGTCCTGAGGCAAGGGTTGTTTTAAAACTTCTTTTAAAAGTTTGCCGGGTTTAAAGTGGGTTTTCCGCCGGGCTTCCACATAAATAATCTCGCCGGTACGCGGATTACGAGCCTTGGGTTTGGGTTTGGTCTTCTTGACTTCAAACACACCAAAGTCACGGATTTCAATTCGTACTTCAGGATCTGCTTCGCTCAGGATTTTTCGCAAAACCGTAAAAACAGCGTCCACAAACTTTTCCGCCGTGTAAATTTTTTCACCCAATTCCTGAGCAGTTCGTTTGGCAACATCTTTCTTCGTTACCGTTTTCATAAAGCTACCCTCCAAATACCCATTTGACTTTATGACTATTACTTATTAATTAATTTGAAAATACAATTTATTCTTTTGCAAATCAAGCCCAATCTCTTAATAATTATGAAATTAAACTTATCCCGCC
>CAZHIZ010000230.1:0-4697 GCA_964532875.1 uncultured Caldithrix sp.
GCCCCCGTCCGCGTGGAATTGTTTTTGCACCTGATCGTCTAAAATGGCCAAAGCTTTTTTCGCCCATTGATCGGCCTGATCAAAACCGGGAAACAAAAATCCGATAGCAAATAAAGCGGCCGTCTCACCGATTAAATGGTTGTAAGGGCTAAAATAAATAGAAAGATGATGATTTAAATAGTGCCCGCTCAAGTACAGAATTTTCAAAATTACGCGCAATACGCGGGGATTTTGTTCTTTGCCCCCCATGTAAAAATACAGAATCCAAATTAGGGCCAGGGCCCGCACGCCTACTTCCAGCGCGGAAGCCCAGGCAATGCCCGTTTGATAGGGATTTTTATCGTACCAATCCAAGAGTAATGTTTCGGTTTTCGTCCGGTATTTCTCATCACCGCTTAAATAATAGGCTTTGGCCAATTCGATTACAAATTGCAGACGATTCACTTCCCATACGTGTTTTACATCGCCCGGATTTTTATTTGTGAAGATATCGATATCGGCATAAAAGCCCGTTGGAAAGGGTTTAAGCGATAGCGGGTCGCTTTGCCACGGAATGGGATCGGGCAGTTGGAATTGGACACCTAAAAAAGAAAAACGGTTTTCCAGAAAGTCATTGGCCCGCTGCATCGTCTGTTGGGTTTCTTGCGGGAATTCCTTTAAAAAGCGTTGTCTTTTATCCTCATCCGGTGCTTCGGCGATGCTACGCATGAATGCCGGATTTTTTAGCAGATCCGCAATGTGCTCGCTCTGAAATTGCTGTAAAAATTCGGGATGCGTTTTGCTGAAAAAATCGAATGATGGCTGCCCGATGCGTTGCAAAAACGCGTCATGTTCCCTGCGTTCTTTTGCCAAATAGAGCTTTTCTTTAACACGGTAAAAAATTTCGTTGAAAGAAAGGCGCCTCAGTTTTTTAATTTTTTGTTTGTAGCTCATTGTCCAAAAATTCTGCCAATTGCTTTAGTGTTTTACGCACGACCCATCGATTGTACAGGTTCTCGACAAAGTTGTGTTCCCAGTAGCGGGCCACTTTGCCCAGATGACTAATTTGATGAATTAAAAAATAAATTTTAAATAAGGGCTGCTGTTCTGCCTGTTCATTTCCCCAGCCACGCAATAGTGCCTTCTGCAAACGACGAATAACGGTTCCAGAATACTCCGGCTTATACGATAAAAGATGGAGTTGATGGTACAAACGCGCTAAATCTTTATAAGGCGAATTAATCTCCGACTTATGAAAATCGAGCACCGTTACATGCCGATCGTAGATTAAAATGTTCGAAAGTGAAAGATCTGAATGAGAAACACACTTTTTTATTTTTTGAGTATCAATACTACGGCATAATTGCTGAATAACCGCGTTAACTTTTTTTTGGATTTGACCGTCGAATACAATCCTGGGATTGGTCACCATCCGCTCCATACGTACATTGATATAGTGCATAAAATACTTCTCTTCAATATCTATGGAATTATCCAGATAGGGAATCGCACTATCCAATGGATAACGCTGAAAATAGGCCAGCCATTGCCCGGCCAAATACAAATAATTTTCAGCCTGATTCACTTGATGAGCAGTCGGGAAAAAGCGCATATTACTCCCTAAGAACGACAATAAATTAACACCCGGTGACTCTTTGGTAATCAAAATAAAATGGTTGAAATCTACCCATAAAGGCTCGACGGTGTGAAAGTAGGGATGCCCTTTAAATTTATGGTACCAATATTTGGTAATTTCATACTCACGGCTCAACTGGATACGTAAACTGGAACTATTAGCCGCTTTGTAAATCTTTAGAAAAATTGGAAAAAGATCGTTTTGCTCCTTTTCGATTTCGATATTAAACACCAACGAAAATGGCCGATTAAAAATGCGACGTACCCGGTAGGCCTGCCATGAAGCCTTTTGTTTTTTCATAAACTCGGAAAGTACCCAGAGTAAATCCACATTTAATTTTTCTTTCTTCAAAAAATATTCCGCTTTGTCTTTCAAATCTGCAGTCATTTTTTCCTAACTTTTAAGAAAAGCTCTATTTTGCTACCTATTTTGCTTTGCCTTCAAGGTAGGAGCGTCCTTCCCGTTTAAAGCAACCCTTTATTTTTAAGCAAACCACGATACAACGATTCGTAGTTGCGGATCATTGTATCTAAAGAAAAAACCTCCCGTGCCCGTTGCAAAGCGTTGCGCCCCAATTCTTTCGCTTTATGCGGACGATCCAGGAGCGTTTGCAAGGCTTGCGTTAATGCACTAACGGAATCGGATTCAAAAAGCAATCCTGTTTTTTCATGTTCGATTAATTCCGGATTTCCTCCCACCCGGCTGGCCACAATAGGTAAGCCCGTTGCCATTGCTTCCTGAATAACATTGGAACAGCCTTCACTTAAAGAAGGCAAAACAAAAATATCGAACATATTCAAATAACCTGGTATATCGGCTTGAAAGCCCAAGAAATGAACAAATTGAGATATTCCCAGCTCACGGGATAAAGCTAAAAGCTCTTCCTTTAATGATTGCAGGGGAGTATCCCCAACAATAACAAACCGTGCTTTATAGCCCTTTCCCCGCAATACCTTAAGTGCACGAATCATCAATCGGTGGTTTTTAACTTTCATGGGGCGCCCTACGGTACCGATGAGAATCTCTTTTTCCTTAAAACCCCACTGCTTGCGGTATGCCTCCCCTTTTTGTGGATCGGGTGCGAATTTCACCACATCCACACCGTTGAGTATCGGCAAAATCCGATCGCGGCGCACTCCCAAATCTTTACTCAGTTGGTCGGCCAGTAATGCGGAAACCGAAACCACCTGATCGGCCAGGGCAAAGAAAAACCTTTGTACCCACTTACGCTTAAAATTCTTGTAAAATGTCCCGTGTTCTCCGTGCACGATCACCGGCACCCTTGCCCATTTAGCCGCGGTAATTCCTTCAACCAACGTGCCCCAGGAGTGCGTATGTACAATTAGTGGTTGCTGATCACGAAATATTTTTTTTAATTTAAATATTAATGAAAAATCATTCCCCTGCCCCTTACCCATTTCGATCAATCGCGTTTTATTTACATCTAACCCCAAACGATCGTATACTTTACCCAAAACCACCAACACAGGGTCAAACACATCATCCAAGGCATTCAGAAGTTTTACAATACCCACTTCTTTACCAGCAGGCGCCAAATAGTTAACCAAATGAACGACTTTTATTTTAGCATGCATATAAAAGAATAAACCTTCCGATTCAAACGCAGTTATAAAATCGTCACATAAATTCCATCTTTCCTGCGAATCGTCTTAAACAGTTTTTGAGGCAATAGGTTGTTTTTTAAATAGATGCGCACTCCTGCTGCTCTACCGCAATAAAAACTGATATTTTTTAACGCCTTCAAGCGAATGGGGCGTTTCCCTTCTATCGGATCGTCAAAATAATTCAAATGAATCAAAACCGAATCGCCACGAATATTGGCACGGTAATTCAAATAAGAATAAGCATACGAATGTTGCAGCAATTCCGGCCCTGAGGCCAACCAGATCAAACTGTCATCCGCCATTCTTTTCAGGGTTTGCAAATAGTTTAGACCTTTGCGGTTAAAATAATTTTGCCATTTACTAAGCCAATGTAAATACAAGACAGTTGTACCCTTCACCTGGCACAGGCGGCGCAAGGAATCTTTTTGCAATAATTGCAGGGTCTGCCATTTACCGTTTATGGTATTGCGTAGAAAGAACAACCCTTTGCTGCCGTCGTCGAAAGTGTAAACCCGAAAAATGGTTGTTCGGCCATCAGGAAGGCGCGTTTCAGGCAAATTAATCGCATGAGTGGTTGCCTGCCAATAATCGGAGTTAACCGTCCAAAAAAAGCGCACTCCCAGACGCCGTAATTGATCCAGATTGTACATCTGCGAATCAGGATTGTCACCGAAATAAAAATCTACTTTCTTTTTTTGCAATGCTCCCAACAAAAACAACGCAGCCAAAAGAAAGACAAAAGTCCAGCGAATTTTATCATTGCGTTTAAGTAGCAAACTTAAAGCGGTCAACCCCAATAATAATAATGCAAAGAAAAACATGCCGTATCCCCAGGCCAACAAATTCCCGGGTAAACTTTTAGGCTCAGCTAATCTGTGGCCAAGCCCGAGCAGACGAAACAGATCATAACGTACATGAACAAGTACCTGATTGAGTAGAGTACAACAGGGATTGGCTACTCCGCTTGGTGTGGCACTTTTACTATGATTTAAATTAACGGTTACGCGATGCGGTAAATTTTTAAGCATCCAATCCGTAGCCGCAATGGCCATGGGTCGGGTAATAGGGCCGACACCATAATCATGCAGAGAAGCGATGTATCCTTTCCGGTACCATTGCAAAAACTTGTCAGTTAAAGAAGGACTATGGGGAATCAAACGATTGTGGTTCACGTCATAGGTTTTAAAAAAAGCAAATTGAGCATCATAGAACCAAAAGGTGTCGGAAAACGGAAAGCCGAAACCACGTATTTCTTTGGGAGCTGGCGCATCAGTTGCCCATTGATCGAAGCCCAGAATCTTCCATTCTTTACTTTCAGGCGTTATGACCTCTGTGCTATTAATGAGCTTGTGCACAGCCTCAAATGCCTTTACTGGTGTTCGATGCAAATCGGAAATAATCGTAAAAGAAGCCTGGTAAGGAAACGGATGTTTTAAAATGTGTGGATTGTTCGTAGC
>CAZHIZ010000231.1:0-4691 GCA_964532875.1 uncultured Caldithrix sp.
CCGGTTTCAGTCCGTTCCTTAGCGAATTTGTAGCCCATTTGTCCCCTTTTGAGTAAACTTTGTAAAAAAAATTGTAAGCTTCACCCACTTTCTGCGACTAACCTTTTGAACATCGATATAAATCACTTTTTGAAAGGAGTGCATCATGCAAAACAACATCATCAACAAAAGTATTCGCGGCGGACTCATCGCTACCACGGCCATGACCATTGTCATGTTAATGGCCCCGTTGATGGGCATGCCCAAAATGCTCATCGGTAACATGTTGGCCCGTTTCATGCATATTCCCATTATGTACGGTTGGCTGGCCCATTTTATGATCGGATCGTTCATTGCGCTCGGCTATGTTCTTAATGCCGAAAAACTGCCGGGCAATCGTATCCTTAAAGGTATGCTTTACAGTCTGCTACCGTTTTTAATCGCCCAAAGTGTAGTGATGCCCGTAATGGGAGCCGGTTTCTTTTCTGCTCGTACGGCAGCGCCCATGCTTATGATAATGGGCAGTTTAATAGGGCATTTGGTGTACGGAGCGATATTGGGATTTGCCGTTGAAAGCAATCCCGCGGAAAAGCCGATTCCGGCATGAGTTTCAATTTACCGGGTGCGGGGAACAGGTCTCCGCGCTTTTTTAACCAACCCAAAGGAGGTTCCATTATGCGAACTGTTTTATTCACCTTTTTTAGTGTTCTTTTTTTAAGCGGCCTGGCCTGGGCTCAGCTTAAAATAACAGATACCCAACATTACATTACGCAAGAACAGATGTTCTTGGCCAACGAGATTAACGAGAGCGGTGAACCGTTTGCCGAGGCTCTGGGCTACAATTTGGACGATTTGGATCCAATGATGCTCAATCAACCCGATTCCGTGGCCTATACCCTGGGCATCGAAAATTACGAATATTCCCGCTACCAACTGGGAACCATTATCTCGCGTTCCGGCATGGGCTTGCATATGATGTGGGCGCCGATTATTCGCAAGATGGCTTCCATGGAAAGTGCACCGGATTTCGATGGCTCCTTTACGCCGGCTCCCAACGGTTTCAAAGAAGACGACGAATTAATCAAAAACATCATGCATTTTTCCCAATTGGCTCATCATGCGCCACCAGGTCATCCCTGGCCGCAATTTGCCGAATTCATCGGTGGCGATCCCCATCTGCCGCAAGCCGTTGATCCGCAGACATTTGTCTGGGAAGATTTTTCTACCTTGCGCTGGGATCGTTCCAAAATGGACAAGACGCTGAATCTGGCGGCCATGGGGCAGGCCTTAATGAAGCAATATTTGTGGGCACAGGATATGTTGGGCGGATTTCATGATGCCGACGATAACCCTGTTACACCGGACGGTGTGGTTACACCCGATTTCCCGAATAATCCCCATTTTAATCCCGATAATAACGTGTATTACGGTGGTGACGGCTTGGATGGCTTTATCGGACAAGTATTAACGGCCGAAGGCCTGAACAAAGTACAGTTTTTGGTTTCCCGTTTGGCCTATGACGGCACGTCTCTGGGGGCGGTAGATTTGATGAATTACAATCCGCGTAACGGGCTTAAATACTTCCCGCACAAAATTGCCGTACGTGAGCAAAAAGTACACCCCATGCTGCCGCCGCAAGCGGCCTCTTTATCCGTGGTCGATGCCTCCAGCGATTTGTGGGATCAGCTTTCCTTTTTATGGGGTACTTTAAATTTTCAGGATATGATGAATCCGACGGATTTCAGTGATGAAGCTCATATTGCTTACAAATCCGTATTTGACGGTGATCCCTTTCCGCCTGCTGCTTCGCAAAGCGGCCGACCCGGTCCTTACGATTTGATGAAGGGTACGAGTAAGGTTCTGTTCCTGAACATTCTTTACATGCATCATAAAGCACGGGGGCGCAGCTTTGCAGACAAAGCGATGGTCAACGGCCGCAGAATCAGAGTCGGAAACCACATTACTACCGTGAACGCCGCCTATGTGTTGGTTGTTTTCAAACGCTTTGTTAAAGAATTCAAGGGCACGCCTTTGGCCATGTTAGCCCGCAAATCGTTGAAGCAGCAAGCCAATTTTGTTTTGCGGCGATTACTTGCCACCAACGGACGGGTGGCCAACGGTTACACCTTTGGGAAAGGTGCCGATAAGACGGGTACCGCTGTGGAAAATCAAGCGGCAGCCATTCGCGGTTTAGCGGCTGCGTATGAAGTTACCGGGAAACGGCGCTTTTTACAGGGGGCCCTTCTGGCTTACCGTTATTTGATCGATCGCTTTTACGTACCGGCACGGCATGCCTTTCGTACGACCGATGGGCAGAATCTGGCTCGTTACACCCCGTTCAAAGTGGCTGCCATTGCCGGCGCCTTGCGTTCCGCTCAATTGGTACTCGGCGTTAATGACGCAGCTCTTCTTTACACACGCTTTTTCAAGGCCGTGGCCAATAAAATGCAATTGTCCGAAGGGGCACCCACCGGCGAAACCGGCGGCGATTCCGACGGGGACGGCGTTCCCTACATTCCCGAACAACCCGACAAATTGCCTCCTGTATTTGCCGCACAGGCTGTCTGGAATTTAGGGCAGGGTCCGGCTGCTCAACGCGTCCGGAGAACAAGTTCGTCAGCGACGCCTGTTCATCGTTTTGCACTTCTGGCCAACTATCCCAACCCGTTTAATCCCACAACGACCATCACCTATGAATTGCCTAAAGAAGGCGCTTTGGAGTTGAGTATTTATTCCTTGAGCGGGCAAAAAGTACAGACTTTGGTCAATGGCGTGCAAACAGCCGGCATACATCGCGTGCAATGGAACGGTACCGATCGGAGTGGTCGCAAAGTGGCCTCCGGTGTGTATTTTTATCGCTTGAACAGCCAAAATAAAGTTCTTGTGCGTAAAATGATTTTAATGCAATAACCTACCCACGGCCCTCCTAAGTGCCCCGAACGGCGAAAGACTCTTGCGGTTTTTCGCCGTTTTTTTAATCCCTTTTTGAATAGACAAAGTACGTACAATAAAATTTAGTTAAATCGCAGTGTGTATTTTTGACAATAAGAAGGATTTGCTTCTCCGGTCCGGTTTCATGGTAAAATTTTTAAATGATTCATTTGCTAAAAAACATTTTTAATTATTAAATTTATCGCAACTGAATTTTTGAAACCCTTCTTTAAGGAGGTTTGTACCATGAAACGATTTTATCAATTGGTAGTCGCTTTTGTACTTTTGGCTCTGGGCCTGGCAGGCGCTCAGGATACTTTAAAGATGCAATTGGTAGGAAAATACAGTTTTCCTTATTTGGAAGGGATTGCTTTGCAGGGTAATTATGCCTATGTGTTGGATAATTCAAGCAGTCCGCCCTCCATGACCGTGGTCGATGTTAGCAATCCCGCCAATCCGGCCTGGGTTAACGGTATTAATTTGTCGGACGATCTCTACTATCCCAATCATCTTTTCCCCTATGATTCCCATTTATTCGTCGGCGCCGCGGGTGCTTATTTTAGTATCGTTGATGTAAGTAATCCCGCTTCACCCCGATTAGTGGGCGGTTATGATGAATATTGTAATGATGCCCGATTTAAAGATCATTTGGCCTATTTGGCGGCAGGAACCAACGGACTGGTGATTTTAAATATTGCCGACTTGTCCCATATTAGTGAAGTGGGATCGTACGAAACCACGCCAAACGTTTTGGGATTGGATGTTCAGGATACCTTGGCTTTTTTAGCCTGTGACGACGGCAGCGTTCAGGCGGTTAGCATTAAAGATAATGCCAACCCTTTCCTAATTTCGAATCTTGCGATCTCAGGCTACGCCTACCGCATTGCCCTTGCCGGTCATCGGGCCTATGTGGCGGACGGAACAAAGGGCTTACGCATTTTGGATGTGAGTGATCCCAAAAACATGAAGGAAATCGGCTTCTTTGTTTCGGATTCGGTAACGTCGAATGTCAAGTTCATCAATTTGCAGGTTCTGGGAAGCTATGTTTTGGTTTTGGATGCCAATTTCGGAATGCGTATGTTCGATGTAAGTGATCCGCAAAATCCAAGCCAGGTTGCCTATTTTAAATTGAAATATCCCAAGGATTTTTGGGCTCAGGGCGATTTGATTTACGCGCCCGATGAAAGTGGCTTGTACATAATCCGCAATTCGCTGCTTACCGGAATAGAGCAGAGGACAAAACCAAAAACAATTAGCGGCTACTATTTGGCAACCAACTATCCCAATCCCTTTAACAACGAAACGGTTATTCGTTTCAGGATTGCCCGTAAGGAACGGGTTACAATTAGTTTATTTGATATTTTAGGACGGAAGAAAAAAGTATTGTTCAATGGCCTGGCATCCGCAGGGGAGCATCGAATCACTTTTTCGGCGGCAGGTCTGGCCGGCGGTGTTTATTTTTACCGCATGCAGACCCCACATTTTAGCTTTGTGCGAAAAATGATTTTGCTGAAATAAGAAAATGAGTGTGTCCCGGCAGCGATAAAAGAGCACAGTCCGCTTCTCGAGTGCCCCGCCGCAAGGCGGGGCGTATCGAGAGAACCGTGCCATTGCACAATACCGAGCCACTTCCCCGTGAAATCCGTAAGAAGGGCTGGGTGATCTTTTCCCATCGGGCCTTTCATTCCGGGAATCCCTTGCAAATTTTTGGGCTCACATTTCTGATTAACAAGGGGATTTCTCGTCGTCCCGATTCTCGGGTCTCCTCGAAATGACACATT
>CAZHIZ010000232.1:0-4652 GCA_964532875.1 uncultured Caldithrix sp.
CTTAATTTCCCTTCCCTGCCGCTGTCGGTAGGGAAGGGTGCCCGAGACGTGAAGCGTCGAGGGCGGATGGGTTTTAATGGTTGAACGGTTGAATCGTTGAATAGAAAATGGTTCGGCAGGTCGGCGAGAATCGGCGGAATCTGCGCGCAAAGCTATTTCCTGTAAATCGAAGAATACAAGAAGAAAAAATAAAAAAGTAGAAAGACGGATTAAAATGGATTCTGAAAATTGCAAATTGAAAATCCGGCCTCCGACGGATTGAAAATCCGGCTTTCGACGGATTGAATATCCGGCCTTTGACGGCCCGGTTCCTAATTCCAAGTTCCGAGTTCCCAGTTCCCAGTACCCAGTTCCCAGTTCCAAGTAACCAGTTACCATTTACTATTTACACTTAACCCCCTCCAGGCCAGCAACATCAATTACTCCTTCTCATGCAGTTCGATCAGGGCCTGATTCTGTTGAACCGTGGCTCCCGGCGCTACCAAAATCTTATCCACCCGGCAATTACAGGGAGCTTTGATGACATTTTCCATCTTCATGGCTTCTAAGGTTAATAAGGTGGAATCCTTGTCTACCACATCCCCCTCTTTAACCAGAACCTGGGTAACCAGGCCGGGAATCGGAGCTTTAATGATTTGTTCGGCGGATTCCGTCACGTGATGTTTGGTTAGCTGTTTTAAAAGCAAACTCATTTCGTCTTCGATGCTAACGGGGAATACCTGCTTGTCCCAAATAATTTGGTATTGTCCGTCCACTTCCTGCACTTGTGCCAGATAGCTTTTGCCGTTAAAAAGCAACGAATAGCAACCGTTACCGATTTCTTGCAGATCATAGGAAAACGCTTCATTTTTCTCGTTGTGCAATTGACCGTCTTTTTCGGAATAAAAAAATGTCCATTCCCTGTCTTGGATTTTGACTACGTATTTCATTGGCGCCTCATTTGTTTCATCCGCCCGATCATTTTCCATTGAGAAACGGGCTGGTGATGATTATTGTCTTTTAATGCACTACGTTTGTTTTGTTTTGACAAGTACGTTAGTAAGGCCAGAATGGCAGCGGCTTCCGGCACCTCGTTTTGCCCGGCGAATAAGGTCTCGCGATGCTTTTCGATAAACGTGGTACTTAAACGGCCGCTCTTAAAATCCGGATGTTGCAAAATGCGTTTTAAAAAAGTTAGGTTTGTTTTGATGCCGCTGAGCTGATATTCGTTTAAAGCCCGAACCATGCGTTCAATGGCTTGCCGGCGATTGCTGCCCCAGGCGATCAATTTGGAAATCATGGGATCGTAATAGAGAGAAATTTCGCTTCCTTGATTAACGCCGCTATCTTCGCGAATGCCGGGCCCGTCGGCTACTTTAAGAAATTGAATGGTGCCCGGCGAGGGGGCAAAATTGTTTTCGGCATCTTCGGCATACAATCGGCACTCAATGGCATGACCCCAAAATGTTTCGACCGAATGTTCAACCGACATGGGTAATCCGGCGGCGATTCGTATTTGTTCGCGTACCAAATCCAACCCGGTTACCATTTCGGTCACGGGGTGTTCCACCTGAAGCCGGGTGTTCATCTCTAAAAAATAAAAATGGCGGTGCTTGTCCAGCATAAATTCAATGGTTCCGGCATTGCGATACCGGCAGGCTTGGGCGGCACGAATAGCCGCCTGCCCCATCATGCGCCGCAACTCATCATCCAATACTACCGAAGGAGCTTCTTCGATGATTTTTTGATGGCGGCGTTGAATGGAACACTCTCTTTCGCCCAGATGAATAACACGGCCATGATGATCCGCCAGAATTTGAAATTCGATATGTCGCGGTTCTTCCAAATATTTTTCGATGTAAACGGCATCATCGCCAAAAGAGTATTGAGCCTCGCACGCCGCGCTTTACATTGCCTTATGTAACTCCTGAGCAGTTTTGACCAGACGCATGCCTTTACCCCCGCCTCCAGCCGCCGCTTTAATTAAAACGGGGAAACCGATCTCCTGTGCGATCTTTACGGCTTCCTCTGCGCTGCGGACCGCCTCGGTCGTCCCCGGAACCGTGGGGACCCCGTGGGCTTGCATTAGTGTTCGGGCGGCTGTTTTACTGCCCATCAGTTCGATGGCTTCTGCTGGCGGGCCGATGAACACGAGACCGGCCTGTTCCACCTTGCGGGCAAATGCGGCATTTTCGGATAAAAAGCCGTAACCGGGATGAATGGCCTCTGCGCCGTGTTTCAGAGCAATGCGAATGATTTTGTCGGCATTTAAATAACTTTCGGCGGAAGTGGTGCCTCCCAAAGGGTACGCCTCGTCGGCCAATTGCACATGCGGGCTTTTGCGGTCCGCATCGGAAAAAACGGCTACACTGGTAATGCCCATGTCGCGACAGGTACGGATAATGCGTAAAGCAATTTCACCGCGGTTGGCAATCAGAATTTTTTTAAACATGTTGTTCCTCGAATCTTTTAAGCCTAAAAATACAATTTAGGCTTTAATGTGCATTATTTCAATAGCGGCCCTTCTCTCTTTTAGCACATTATTGTTAACAAAATGCGTCAAAGGCTGGATGAACTTGCAACGGTAGTCGGAAATATCAATTTTGCTGATAAATGCTTATGACGAAAAAATAACATTTCCCGCTTCTTTACAATTTGAATGAAAATTGATTTTTCTAAGCTACTTTAAAACGAAAACAAGGACTCCCAAAAGGTACGCTAAAAGCGATGCACTTGGTATTTATTTTCTAACCCATTATTTTTTATGGGAAAAGATGCGTTTCCCGATGGGATGGTCACGGACGAAACCGGCCAATTTTTATTGGCGGACTGTGCTTGAATGGCCATTTACGCACCCTGCCTTCATGATTAAAAAATGATTTACTGTTGCAGGTGGTTGTAGTGTATATTAGTCTGTTAGCTATCAAATACTGGGTTCACTTCCGGTGGAATTTCTAAACTTTATCTGCGCTTTTACCGGGAAAATACGAGTAGAAGAACGAAACGTTGGATACGGGCCGTTGCAATCAGCGCAAGCAGGTACGGGGCAATGACGATTGCCTGCGGCCTGTGGTAATTGTGTGATTTGAAAATTATTTTTAGAACAAGTGGACAGTTTATGATTAATAGGTTAAGAAAAAGATCAATGAGCACATTTTGGGACGATAATAAATTTTGGAACATAAAAAATGAAAATTCGTTTTATCAAATACCGAATTGAAAAACGGTCTAAAGTTGACAAATAAGCCTGAAATTACTAAATTCCAAAACCTGAGTTTGGATTTTGAAAGTAATCTAACAGCAAAATTCCTACAGATTCGTTTTCTTGTTTTAAAGCGAATGTAATTTCATCGACTTTTTCGTGCAAAAAATTAACGCCCATGCGTTAAACAAATTTAATAAACGGGTCCGGGACGACAGGCAAAGTGTTTAATGGTTCAAGAAGGAGTAGTCATGGATTTTTTTAATCTTCATTTATTATCGACCTACTTAAAGAAATGGTCTTACATGGATAATCGTGTAACTTTTAATTATTCCTTGTGTTGTGAAGTGGGCTACATGCGTAGTTTCGTGGAGATGCGCTTAAGTTCCCCCACTAACATGGTTAATGAATTCTTAAATCACGTTTTTCATACGGCGAAAGATAAAATCCGTGAAAGCCGGCCCAAAGGATCGGATGAAAGCGACACCCAAACTTCCGGCAACGGGAATGGTAACGGGACGAATATCATCCTGGTTAACGAACCGGAAGTCAAACGCAAATTAGGATTCTTTTTTGCCAAGATTTTAAAGGAATTTAACATGAATCGCCGTTCGCACGGACGGTCGCGCATTATCAGTACGCGCAGTCTGGATTTCTATTATAATGATTTTGAATTTGAACCGTTGCCCGATGAAATCAAATTTTACGTACACTTGAATCGCGGTGTGAACAAAATGAACGGCGATTTGTACCCCAACGCCATTGATGATCTGAAAAATGCTCTGGCCATTAGACCGGACGATCCCTTGGTCAACAAAAATTTGGCCAAAGCCTACATGAAATTGGGTAAATATGAAAAAGCCATTGAATATTTGGAAAAATCGGCTCGTAGCGAACACAGTGACGCCAGTTTGCATCAATTGGCCATTGCCTACATGAAACTGGGCGAGTTGGACAAAGCTGAAGCCATCTACGACGAAATTCAAAAGGAATTTCCGGATTCGTTTTACGGGCTTTTCGGTAAAGCGATGATCGCTTACAAAAAAGGAAAGGGCTTCCGGCAGAAACTGGACAAAATTTACAAAGCCAATCCGGAATGGTTGCAAGACCATTTGAAGTCCGAATGGAACTATCATCTTCCGGGCTATGTGGATGATGAGAACATGATGTGGAATGCCGCAACGGCCGCCCGTTACCTGGGATTTGATCGGCCCTTCGATTTAACCCGCAAAGCCTTTAACGATGAAATTCCGTCTTATTTTGATTCGGAGAAGGGGACAATACGCTTTGTAAAAGCGGAACTGGACGCCTGGGTCGAATTGAATAATCGTTACAAATTGGATGGCCAAACTTACGAAACGCATGAAGATCGGCTGACGCCGGCCGAAAAAGCCAAAGGCGCCAAAAAGCGGGGGAGAAAGAGCAAGAAAGTTAAAATCCGCGACGACGAAGTGGAAGAACAGTTGGTTTA
>CAZHIZ010000233.1:0-4637 GCA_964532875.1 uncultured Caldithrix sp.
AGCATCCCGCTATCAGCGGGAAAGTTGCGAGTTCGAGTCTCGTCCGGACCGCTTTTCGATTTAAGCCTGTGATTTTAAACCATCTTTTCGTTTTGTCGTCTGCATGTCCAATCTTGACAAGAACAGCTTCTTTGCCTAAATTGCCTTTAAATGGTAACTAATTATTATTTTTAATCTTAAAGATTACAATGGCAGCGCACATTTCAGAAAAAGACAAATATCGGGTTCCCGCCAGTCAGGCCTCGGCTAAAATCACCGTCAAGGGTTCCAAATTCATTGGCCACATTTACCCGGTAGCCAGCAAAGAAGAAGCCGAAGAAACCTACGCAACCGTTCGAAGAAAATATTACGACGCAACACACAACTGTTTTGCCTATCGCATCGATGAAAACACCTTTCGCTCTTCCGATGACGGGGAGCCTTCCGGTACGGCAGGCCGCCCCATTTTGCAGGTGTTGGAGGGAGCCGATCTTTTCGAAATCCTTTGTGTGGTTACACGATATTTCGGCGGCACCAAACTGGGTACGGGCGGCCTAATCCGCGCCTATTCCGAAGCCGCTAAAGAAGCACTGAAAAACGTTACGGTCAAAGAAAAAATCCGCACAAAGCGCATCCATTTGCAAAGTCCCTTCGGGCAGGAAAATGTTATTTTTCATTTATTAGACAAAAGAAACGGTAAGGTAATCCGGAGTATTTACGGTAACGACATTCGTTTAACGGTGGAATTGCCGCAAAGCCATGTACCTTCTTTTTTGGCACAGCTTACCGAACAAAGTGCCGGTAAAATCAAAGAAATCCCGGCGGATGAAGACTGAAATAAAAGGCGGATTTACTGTCATTGGCTTTCCCAACCTAACAAGGGAATAAATCATGGAGCAAAGAGCAGAAGAAAACATTCTGGAAGTTCGGGATGTGAGCAAGAGTTTCAAGGATACGCTGGTACTGGACGGGCTCAATTTTTCCGTGCGGGGCGGTGAAACGTTCGGACTGTTGGGGCCGAACGGAGCAGGTAAAACCACTACCATGCGCATGATCATGAACATCCTGCGCCCGGATTCCGGAGAGATTTATTTTAACGGGGTGCCCAGAAATCGCCTGGAAGGCGTGCATTTCGGCTATTTGCCGGAAGAACGCGGTCTGTATCCCCGGGCCCGGGTTATCGACATATTGGTCTATTTCGGCACGCTTAACAATATGAGTTCCCGCAAGGCGGAAGTAGAAGCGATTCGCTACCTCGACCGGCTGGGTATTATCGAATACACCGACACCCGTATTAATGAACTTTCCAAAGGCATCCAGCAAAAAATTCAGTTCATTGCGGCCTTTTTGCATGATCCGGAAGTGCTTATTTTGGACGAACCGTTCAGCGGACTCGATCCCATCAACCAAACCGTTCTCATGGAAATTCTGCAGGAATACAAAAAGAAAAACAAAATTTTAATCATTTCCACGCACATGATGGAACAGGCCGAAAAAATTTGCGACCACATTTGTTTAATCAATCAAGCTCAGGTTGTACTGGACGGCCCGGTTGATGCCATTCGCAAACAATTTCGTGAAGATGCTTATTACATTGAACTGGACAGCGATTATCCTTTTTTTAGCACTCTGGAGAACATTCAAATATTGGAAGAGGGCAAAAACAGCTACAAATTCGTCTTAAAAAAGGGCAAACTGTCATTGGCCGACTTGCTTAAAAAAATTGAAGAGAAAACCCGCATTCGCCGTTTCGAAGTATTCGAACCCTCATTACACGATATTTTTATTCGCCTTATTCAACAACAGGCCGAGGAGAAGGCATGAAAAACCTATTTAGAGTAGCACGCTGGGAATTCGTCACACGTATTAAATCGCGCTCTTTTTTGTTTAATACCTTTATCTCACCGTTTCTGTTTGCGGCCGTCATTATGTTGCCCCTGTTTATTTTCAACATGCAGCCCAATATTTCCACCAAACTCATCGGCGTTATTGATCTTTCCGGCCTGCACATTAAAGACGAACTGCAACGCGAACTTAATCGCAGCTACCGGCTCGGCAATCGTTCCTTAGAATACATGGTGATGAATGTGGCTGTCGGCAACTCGCCCGTCTACAAAAACATGTTAAGCAAATATCACGAAATTCGCAGCCGGCTGGATTCGGTAACCAACGTTTACAATCAAATAAAAGAACAGCGCATGCAATATTACAAAAATCGCCGCATTCCCAACCGCGATTATGTTTTGCGCAGCTCTTACGAGAAATTACAAAACACACGCGATGAGAAGGAACTCATCCAGATTGAGCTATCGCGCTTTAAAACGGCTTTGGATTCGGTTTACAAGCGTGAAGCGCAACGTATGGCCGATTCCTTACTCTACACGGACGTACTTAATGCCTATTTGGTTTTTTTACCGGATTTCGCCAAAACCGGCATTGTGGAATTTCACACCAAAAATCCCGGAGATCTGCGTGAAATTGACCGGTTTGAAAAGATTCTGCAAACAATTATTATCAAAAAGCGTATTTTGGACGATCAGGTTCCGCGCAGCAAAATTCGCAAATGGTTCCGCCCCATTCACATCCGGCGCTACCAGCTTTTACCGCAAGGCGATCAGGAATGGAATTTTTACGTCCAATTCTACGGGCCGCTGATCGGTGTTTTCCTTTTATTTATGGCCATTTTTACCGCGGGAGGCTATGTCTTTAGCAGCGTGCTTCTGGAAAAATCAAATCGGGTTATTGAAGTTTTGCTTTCCTATGTAAACAGCAGTCAACTGATGGGCGGTAAAATTTTGGGTTTAGGATCGCTCGGCCTGGTGCAAATTTTCAGTTGGATCGTGATTACCGCTCTCCTGATGGCTTCGGGACTTCTTCCGGCCGATAAAATTTCTTATTTAAACATGCAAAATGCTTTGTACTTTATCATTTATTTTAGCCTGGGATTCCTGTTTTACGGCGCTATTTTCGTGACGATCGGTTCCGTTTCGGCCAGTGAATACGATGCCCAGCAAATCAATCAATTGTTGCGCACCGTAGCCATTTTCCCTGTTTTGCTTTCCCTGCTGGTTTTGGCCAATCCCAATGCACCGCTCATCCGCATTTTGTCTTACATTCCGTTTCTAACGCCATCGTTCATGATCATGCGTATTCCTTTGAGCAGCGTGCCCATTACGTTCGATATTTATGCCACGATTATTTTAATGGTTGTGAGCATTGGGGTTATGATCTGGATCTCGGGACGCGTCTTTCGCATGTCCACTTTGATGATCGGCAAGAAACCGACGCCTCAGGAAATTTGGAGTTGGATTCGCATTAAATAACATCCGTTAGAAACGCCATTCGAATTGAACGCGCAATTCGCGCCGAATCGGTTGAACAAGGCGTCCGTAAGAAATTTCGTTAAAATCGAGTGTATTCAGATGTTGGTAGCGATATTTTAACCAAAGCCGCAGATGCCCCGACAAACGGTAAGCAAAAAGCACATACCATTTAAATCCCTGACCAAACAGGGCTACGTTGGCAAACCTTCCCGGTAAATCGTTTTCATACTCGTAGATACGGGTGGCAAACGAATGCGTTCGGTAAAAGGTAAGGCGCAAAAAGATTCGTAGCCGGCGGCTGAACCGCACCCGAATATCCTGAAACAATGCCAATCCTTTTTCCGATGTTGGCGTTAAACGGCACACTTCCAGACGGGTTCGAAAGGTGGCCGGCCTGAACGTTCCGTAAGCCATCTCCAGGCGAAGCGAAGTGGTTTTGTTCTCCGGCGGCTCCACATGTTCCGCAATGGTCTCATTCTCATAGCGGCGCAAGCGCATTTTCATCCGTACCTGCGGCAAATTTAAGCCAAGCTGCATAAACCACTCGTCTTTCAGTTTCGGCATGGGTTCAAAATAGGTGCGCCACAAGTCTTTTTTAAGGCGTTTGTAGAATCGAAACGTGCCCGATCCGAAAGAATATTCCAAAGCGGCATAAACTCCCTGCTGGGCCGAAGGGAAAGGCGCATGATCATCAAAGACGCGGCCCAAAGGTGTTTGGAAATCGCGATTGACTTGCCAGAGTAAAATACCCGTAGCAAAAGGAGTCTGACGAATAAAAAACACCTGACTCACTGCGTGGTGCTTAAATTCGGAGATCGCCCATTCTCCGGCGATGGAGAGATGCGGCATTGTCCAGCGATAATACACGCTTTGCAAATGCAGATGCGATCCCTTGAAATGATAATATTGGCGACGTAATTGGTCAAAAGAAACATTTTCCGCGGTAAAGGCGATGGCCGGGTTGTAGGTCAAACTTAGTGCGCTAAAACCCATTAGTAAATGAGCGGCAAATTCTTGTGTTAAGTTTATCCCCCGAATCTGTTCCGCAATCAAATCTTTTTTCATTCTTTCCAGGCGTGTTCGGTGGTATCCCGAATAATCAAAACCGATGATTCGTCCGGTTCGTGAATTGAATTGGCCGTCCCGCAAGGTGCGAGTGTACAGCAAGCGCACCGTTGTAGCTGCCCGCACTTTGTAACGGATGAATACGCCTGTCAGAGCCAAATTTTCAGCCGATCCCAAGTATGGCGCCGCACGATCTTTGCGCGCCGAAAAGGGCAAAGTTACCAATGCGCTTTTCATTTGCCCGAATGGTGAGGAGAGCAGCAAACCCTG
>CAZHIZ010000234.1:0-4621 GCA_964532875.1 uncultured Caldithrix sp.
ATTCAACGATTCAACCAATCAACCCTTCCCCTCTCCACCAAATTTCATCACTTTTCATCTTGCAACCTCTTGTCTTAATCCTTTTTTACCATTAAACTGTTTTGTCTGCAGCTATTGTTTTTTATGAAGGAGCGCTTTCGCATGCAACAGCGAACGGAAAACGCATTGGGCCTTGGCCGTCGTTCCTTGATTCTATTTCTTTTTTTGTTCGGTTTTACGGCCACCGCATTACAAATTGTTTATCTGCGAGAATTTCTTTCTTTATTTTATGGCAACGAACTGTCCATCGGTTTGTTCATGTTCAGTTGGATGCTGTGGACAGCCCTCGGTAGTTTTCTTTTCGGCAAAATAAAACAGCCGCAAACCTACGTGCACGTTCACCTGTTTTTATTCAGCCTAATCATTCCTTTTACCTCGCTCGCGCTGCAATATCTGCGTTTCAGGGCACAGCCCGTCATCGGCACCTTACCGGATTTGCTTTCCACCCTAAGTACCGCATTCTTGGGCCTTTTTCTGTTCGGCTTGTTCTCCGGTGGCCTGTTTCCTTTGTACACGGGTTTGCTCAAAAAGGTGCAAAAACAAAGCAGCGAATCTTCCGGAGGACGCGTTTACCTATGGGAGACGGTCGGTTCTGCCGTTAGCGGTTTATTAGCCGGCCTCTGGCTCATTCGCCTTTTGCCCACGCGGGAACTGATTGTCGGTTTCGCCCTGCTTAATCTTATTATTTCGCTTTATTTTGTATTGCGCCTGGTGCCAAAACAACGGGCTTTATCGGCTTCCATGTTTGCTTTGATTTTTCTCAGCGAAGGCGTCATGTTTGCGCGTTCCGATGCCCGGCTGACGGCCCGGTTGTGGGACGGTTTACAGATTGTGGAACGGCGCTCTTCTCTTTACGGCCAGCTAACCCTTACGTCTTTGGCTAAAACACGGACACTTTACCAAAACGGTGTTCCCCTTTTTACCGTGCCCGATGTGCAGACGGCGGAAGAAACGGTTCATTACGCCATGCTATTGCATCACCGGCCGCAAAAAGTACTGTTAATCGGTGGCGGCTTTTCCGGAGCTTTGTTTGAAATTCTAAAGTACCGCTCGGTTCGCTCGTTGGACTATGTGGAATTGGATCCGGAAATTGTACGATTGTACCGGCAGTACTTTTCGACCTTGTGGGATTCTTTGCGTTCGGACTTCAGAGTACATATTCATCTTACGGACGGTCGTCTATTTTTACAAAAAACCCGCCAAAAATACGATGTGATTATTACAGCCCTGCCGGATCCGTTTACAGTGCAACTGAACCGTTTTTACACGCGAGAATTCTTTCAATTGGTAAAGCGCAAATTAAATAAAGACGGTATTTTTTCTTTCCGCATTACAGGAGCGGAGAATTTTATCGACCGCAATCATGCCCGGTACATTCAATGCATTCATCATTCTTTTCAGCCGGTTTTTAAGCAAATGGCCTTTTTACCCGGCAAAACAATTTATTTTTTTCTTAGCAACCGTCCCGATTCACTCCCGCTAAGCGTAGATTACATATCCGGACAATTAAAAGAGCGGCACATCAAAACCAAATACGTGCGGGATTACTATTTAACATTCAAATTAATGCCCGACCGCCGGGCACAATTGCAGTCCGTTTTAAAAAATTTCTTCTTCCCCAAAATCAATGAAGATTTCAAACCCATGGCCTATTTTTTTGATATGGTACTGTGGTCCAGTAAATTTTCCGCCTCTCTGGGCGCTAAAATCAGCCGTTTAATCAAGCTGTCATCACTCAAATTTTCCCTATTGTTCTTTTTACTTTGGACTTTGTTTTTAAGTCCTTTGTTACTAAGGCGCAGTACCGCATCTTTGCGATCTTTTGCCCCGCTGGCCATGTTTACCGTTGGTTTTACCGTTATCGGTTTGGAGCTCATTATTCTGATTGCTTTTCAAGTGGAATATGGTTACATCTACTACCGTATTGCCTTGTTTATTGCTTTGTTTATGGTGGGCATGGCCGTGGGTAGCTGGCTGGGCTTACGGGTTTTACCTCACGTTCGGGCGGTAGCTGTTTTAAAACGCCTTTTGGCTATCCATGCCGGGTTTGTGCTGATTGCCGCCTTGCTTATCCCGATTTTACGTTTTTCCGCCGGTGAAGCGGGGCATGTTGTATTTTGGCTTTCGGCTATTTTAAGTGGCGGCCTGGGCGGCTTTGCCTTCCCATTGCTTAGCCGGTTATTCTTCGAGAACAATGCGGACCATGAAAATGCAGGGACATTGTATGCCTGGGATTTAATCGGTGCATTGGTCGGTTCTCTGCTAAGCAGCCTTGTGTTAATTCCCATTTACGGCTTGCTATTTAGCGGCTTCTTTTTAGCATTGTTGAACGTGTTTATTTTGCTTTACCTGTGGCTTGCCCTTTTTCGCATGGACGACCCTCACTCCTGAATTTTTCTAAAATGTTTGCTTTCGATTTTATTTCGTCGTAGTTTGAATTTAGTCTCTAAAGAATAAGACATTTTCATAAGCATTTTATATTAAATAACGCTTTGCCTATTCTGCCCATTTATGCTTTTTTATTAAGGCCGACTACTTAAAATATTTCCTATTCGGATTTCTCGTATTTTTTAGTAGTATACTTTTCCTTTTTAGTTCATGGACGGAATTAATATTTTTCTTTTCTCCTAAAAATTTCAATGAATTTTTTAACGACTTTTTGAATCAATAAATAATTTGTTTTTTTAAATCTAAACTTTATCAAGGAGGCAAAAATGGCAACTCCATCCAGCAACGTTACCGTTGTAACAACAACGAAAAGTATGGGAATCGGTATCTTATTAACCGTTCTTTTCGGCCCCTTAGGAATGCTCTATGCTACAATTCCCGGTGCCTTGATTATGATTGTCATTTCAGCTGTGGTTGGTTTTTTGACATTGGGTATTGGTTTGATTGTTACCTGGCCCATCTGCCTTATTTGGACGGCCGTGGCCATTAATAAGTACAATAAAAACTTAACGGCCGGTGCCGCCTAAATTACGTGCTCAAACCAAAAGAACGTCCCGCAAAATGGAGCTCCATGGGGCAATGCAATGGTCTTATCCAAAATACAAAATAATACGGCATCAACCGATTTTCGGAAGTAACATTTGGCGTTTATTTATCACCGAAAACGAAGGCCGAAAAACGAAATAAATCGGCCTGGGGGTCCTTCCAGGCATCCGGAGGCAGCCCGGCTTTACGACAGGTTTGCTGTAAAAAGGTCTCTAAATCCCAGCCCCATTCCACAGGCACCTGGGGTAACAGTAATCCCGTATATGGCCCTTTTTTAATCAACAAACCGTCACGGCCGATTTTAATTTCCTTAACATCCCTCACGTGATGAAACGGTGACAGAACGGAGATCTCGTACTCCAGTTTCGGCAGTTCATCAACGGTAACGGGATTAAAGCGCGGATCGGCCGTTGCCGCTTGAATGGCCACATCGCGCACGGTTAAGTACAGGGGTTTAATCGGTGCCGTGTAACCGATGCAGCCCCGCAATCTCCCGTTTATTTTCAATGTAACAAAGGCTCCCCGATCTTGCTCGATGCTTTTAATGCCCCCGGAAATCGGTTCGTACACCTCTTTTTCCTTTACGATCATTTCCACGGACTTACGAGCAATGTGCAAAAGCACGTCCTGCGCTTTTTTATCGAGAGAAAATTTGTCCTCCATTTTCTTCTCCTTTGACGATTTAATAAAAGCAAAGGCCGAATAGCCGACCACGCGACTTTTATCCCCGGCAGGCACATCGCCTGAATTGGCGTATTTCAGCAAACGCACCTCGTTAGCGCCCAGATATTCCGCTGCGATCATTAAACTCACGATGGGCCCGCCACCGCATGCCTCCCAGATACGGGCTTGCAGGTTTCGCGAAAGATTGTAATAGTCCCATTCGCGAATGGCCGTTAAGACTTTGCGATCCAACTGAATCGCCTTTTCATAGGGATGGTAATGCGAAAGATCCGAACTGGCAATAATTAGTGTCTTGTCATCATGGATCATATCCGCTAATGCACGGCCCAGAGCGCGGCAGGTTGCATAGCTTTGCTCCCCCATGATGACGGGTACGATTTTAAATTTTTTCAGCACCACTTGCAGATAGGGTAATTGGACTTCCAACGAATGCTCCCCGCGGCGCCCCGGCAAAACATCATGCCCCCTGCCCGATAGATGGATGCGATTTGATTTTTCAGCCAGCTTACGGCAAAATTCCTGGTCCACCGGTACGGCTCCCAATGGGGTTTCATAGGCTGCCCCGTCATAAACCGAAGCACCACTAAAATAATCGAAATGAGACGGGCCGATGAGAATGACCCGCCGGTAGTCTTTACCCTGTATGGCCTTGTAAGCATAAACAGCTACGGGTCCGGAATAAATGTAACCGGCATGAGGCACAATAATTCCGACAATGGGATCGTTAATAGGCGCTTCGTGTACCCGGCTTAAAAACTCACGAATCATCTCTTTTAATTGAGTGGGATCGGCCGGATAGAATTCACCGGCCACGGCCGGTTTGCGAATTTTCCCCCGGATCTCCCGCCCGGAATAGCAGTTGGTTAGAAAAAGCACTAACAAAGCGGCAATAATAACGGTTGTT
>CAZHIZ010000235.1:0-4587 GCA_964532875.1 uncultured Caldithrix sp.
AATCGTTGGATGACCGTTTGTACGAAGAAGTTAAACAAAAAGAGGAGCAAAAAAGGATGCCGTACATCATGTATGCCGAGCGCAAAGGAATACAAAAAGGGATACAAAAGGGGAAACAAGAAGGAAAACAGGAAGGAAGAATTGAAGGCTTGCGTCAGGCCATAAAAATTTTAATGGATGCGAAGTTCGGTCAAAGCGCCAAGGGGTTGGAAGAGAAAATTTCCAAAGTGCGCAACGAGAAAACACTGGAAAAAATTCTGTATGAATTGCAGCAGGCCGTGGATGCAGATGAGCTTGAACAAAACCTGGTACGGAAAAAATTAATGTAATGCTACACAGAAAATGAAATGGTTTTTTCGTCTTTAAGGCGATGAAATGCTCTCATTACCAAACACTTGTATTTCAAAATCGAGATTCTAACTCTTTGGCTTACCATACTCCCTGCATTCCCCTTACTCTTTTACCAAGTACAAATCTCGCTACCAACGTTTTACACTGTTTCCATTAATGAACAGTCCACGACCGGTATGGATCGTTTTGTAACATTGTAACGCAAGCGCGGCTATTTTCATCTTAATTAAAAAAAAGATTTTTTTGAACTTTTTGCATTCCCTGTTTATCTTGTGAAAATGTGAACCACAAATTCGGCAGGAACGGAATGGCCGAATATCAAGCAATACACTTTACTAAGATCAATCAACATGAAAGGGTATGAAAATGCCGATTATTGAAGATGTTTACGCACGAGAAATTTTAGATAGCCGTGGAAATCCCACCGTGGAGGTGGAAGTATTATTGGAAGACGGGAGTTTTGGCCGGGCCGACGTCCCTTCCGGCGCTTCTACCGGAGAAAAAGAGGCGGTCGAATTGCGCGACGGCGACAAAAGCCGTTACCTGGGTAAAGGCGTTTTAAAAGCCGTTCAAAATGTAAATGAAATTATCGCCGAAGAAATCATCGGTCTGGATGCCACCGATCAACCGGAAATCGATCATTTATTGATCGAACTGGACGGCACGCCCAACAAGAGCAAATTAGGGGCCAATGCCATCCTGGGTGTTTCCATTGCTGTAGCCCGGGCTGCCGCAGAATCGGTGGGTCTGCCTTTGTTTCAATATTTGGGCGGCGTTAATGCCAAAACACTTCCCGTACCGATGATGAACATTTTAAACGGCGGTAAACATGCCGACAACAACGTGGATGTGCAGGAATTTATGATCTCTCCGGCCGGAGCAAGCAGCTTTAAGGAAGCCTTGCGCATGGGTTCCGAAGTTTTTCATAACCTAAAAAATGTGCTCAAAAAACGGGGTTACAACACGGCGGTTGGCGACGAAGGTGGCTTCGCTCCGGATTTGAAATCCAATCAGGAAGCTTTGGATTTGATTGTGGAAGCTATTGAAGTAGCCGGCTACAAACCGGGCGAAGATATCTTCATTTGTTTGGACCCTGCCGCCAGCGAATTTTATGACAAAGATAAAAAGCGTTACATCCTGAGTTCGGAAAACAAAGAACTGACCAGTGAAGAAATGATCGACTATTATGCCCGATGGATCGAAAAATATCCGATTCTTTCTCTGGAAGACGGTTTGGACGAAAACGATTGGGACGGCTGGAAATTACTCACCGAGAAGCTGGGGAATAAGGTACAATTGGTCGGAGACGATATTTTTGTGACCAACACTTCCCTGTTGGCTAAAGGGATCGAAATGGGTGTGGCCAATTCCATTTTGATCAAATTGAACCAGATCGGAACCGTCAGTGAAACATTGGATGCCATCGATATGGCCCACAAAGCGGGTTACACAACGGTTGTTTCGCATCGTTCGGGCGAAACGGAAGATACGACAATTGCCGATTTGGTAGTGGCTACCAACGGCGGTCAAATTAAAACCGGTTCCGCTTCGCGCACCGACCGCATTGCCAAATACAATCAATTGTTGCGCATCGAAGACACCCTGGGCGACAATGCCAAATTTCTTGGTCTCAAAGCTTTCAAACGATAACTTGTAAACTAATTTAGGAAAGGCCCGATAGGGATTGCACCCTATCGGGCTTTTTGAATGATGAAACGAACACATCCCAAGCCTAAAAAACAGACGGCCGTCTTTTCGATTAAAGCAATCATCGTGTGGGCGATTGTGTTGCTTGCGCTTTATTTTCTTTTTTTAGCCGGTAGCCACAATTTCCCGCGCTATTGGCGCCAGAGAGCACAAAAAAAACAACTGCTGCAGGAAATCGATTCGTTACAAGCCCAAAAAGAACATTTAAAAAAGGAAGCAAATCGCTTAAAAACCGACCCGGACTATATCGAAAAAATTGCCCGCGAAAAATACAATATGAAGAAGAAAGGTGAAAAAGTTTACAGGATCATAAAAGGGAAATAACCATCAAACGTCTATCCTGCTTATCGTTAAAATACATGGCCTTATTTGCTCTTCTTACTTTGCCTTGCTTGCTGCAGGCCCAAATTCCTGACCTGCAAAACACTTCCTTACGCCCTCGTTTTATGACCGAATTTTACAAACAATCGACTACCTGGAATTGGCTGGCGGAATTAACGCTCAAAAATCCGACGATGTCCCACGTGAAATGGGCTTTTACCGAGCGCCTGCAAAGCAATCTGCTCATTCCCGCGGCCGGACGCAAAAAATGGAAAGACGAACATCTGCTGCACGGTTTGGTTTACAAAAATTACCTGCCCCTTACCGGAGGCCTGTATTTTAACAGTTGGTTCCAAAGCAACAAACAGGTTTCGGCCGATAATCAATTTGCCAATCATGCTCTGGGGCTTTTCGTGCAAAAAACCGTTTTTAACCACGCGCAGCTTGTACCCTATCTGGGCTATCAATACGCCCGAAACCGCAAGCACGAAGATTGGGGATGGGATACGGGCGCAACCTTGAAACTCAATCGTTTCCGCTTTTCCGATTATGCCGGAGATGTTCATGCCGCCGCCAATTTCGATCTCTACCCCGCCCGGCAGAACAGAGAATACGATCTGGTTTCCCGTTTCAGTACCCGTTTTTCACGCTTTAGCTCCGATTCGCTTTTCATGCACTACAACGATCTTTCCAAACAATACTACGTGGCGGATTCCATTGAACAGGTTACCATTCACGAACGTGTTCTGCAGAATAAATTGTTTTACGATTTCAATGCAGCCAACCGCTTACTCTTGCAAACCCGGTTACAGTCCAGAGACATCTCCTATTTTAACGGTCGTTCGATTTTAACTTTTGAAAACTACCTGCGCTATTTGCATATCGGACGTAAATTAAACGCTTTATTCACCTTTCGTACATCTTCCGAAACACAGGATAACGCCGGTACTTACACCGATAGCCGCACCCTGCGTACCGCTTTCAATTTAAATCTGCGTTACCGCTTCAACGCCAAACATCAAATTACCTTAAATACCGCTTATGTGAAATTGCAATACGACACGCCGGATTCCATCGTCAATAATGATGATCGTGATGAACTGGGGTTCGTCAGCACTCTGCAATATCGCTGGTATATCAGCCCCGTGTTAACCTTAAATTTTTTAAGTTACGTTTATTTGTATCACCAAATCTACATTTACAAAGAGCGCAGTTTGAACAATAACTGGAATCGTATCTACAAGCTGAATCCGCGTCTTTATTACCACTGGGGGGCGTTCTCCAATCGTTTAAGCACGGAAGTTCTGGCCAATTACACCGTGTACGATTTTGACGATTTAACCCCCGAACCGCGCAGTTTTGTTTTCCGAAAATACACATTTTCCGATTCTCTGCTCATTCGCTATCTAACACATCAATTTGTCGGCGGCTATTACCGCCTGGAATTGGAAGACAAAGGCAGCTTTTTTGCCAAAGAGTTTGCCCAGCAAATTTTACAATCCTACAATTCCCGTTTTTGGACCATTTTTTTACGTAACGATCATTTTTTATTTTTTCGCGTGGATGTGGGGTACACCTTCTACCGCCGGAAAGAATGGCGCCATGTACCGCTGAAAAAGCTGAATCGCGTGGTAACCAATCAAGGGCCCTATTTGGAGCTTGCCTATACCGTTCTTCCCAAAATCATCTTTTCGGCCAATACGTCCTTATTAACTCTTATCGACTCCAGACAGGCCAAACGCCGGTACATCTCAGGGAAATTGAAATTAAATTACTTCTTTTGATCAGCATGGTTTTTCACCAAAAAATGTTTCGAATTTTATTCCAAGATGCGCATAAAATCTCCGAAGGATCTGTCAGGGATTTTCCTGTTGCAAGGTCTAAATTTGCTACAATTATATGCTTTTTAATGAGATAGACCTATTTAGAGAAAAAAATAACTTTAGCCAAAAGTAGAAATTCTACTTTTCAATTCGTATATTAAAACAGACTGGGGCATGTTTTCAGGCTTGAAGAACCCTGATTTTTTGGCACAAGGGGCAGGCATTACGTTTCAGGAAAAGCCCCCTCCCGGCTCTCGAGTGCTCAGCCGCAGGCGGAGCGTATCGAGAGAACCCTGTCCTCGTTGCCTCGATACGCCCCCCGCCTTTGGCGGGGGCCACTCGGCAACCGTTTTGCGGCATTTATTTAGAAATCAGGAATTATTCC
>CAZHIZ010000236.1:0-4530 GCA_964532875.1 uncultured Caldithrix sp.
TCCCGCAAGAAATCATTCGTCTGCATTCGTGCATTCGTGGCTTATTTTAACGGGCTATTTAACCACAGAGCAAAACCTATTTAACCATTCAACGATTCAACCATTCACCTATTCCCACTGCTCCGTCAATAGCCGGATTTACAATCCGTCAGTAGCCGGATCTTCGATTCGTCGGTGGCCGAATCTTCGATCCGTCAAAGGCCAGATAGGCCCAGTTCCCAATTCCCAGTTCCTATTTACAACTTCAAGGCCTCTTTAAATTTCTTGAAAATCGATTTATTGCTGTTGCGCGATGGATCCAAATTCTCCGATTCAGACAATTTTTGCAAAAGCGCTTTTTCTTCGGCCGTCAAATGGGTGGGTACGTACACTTGAATTTGCACCAGTTGATCTCCGGCGCCGGCGCCCCGCAAATGCGGGATGCCCTTGCCACGCATTCTTAAAATCTTGCCGGATTGCGTACCCGGTGCAATCTTCAATTTGGCCTTGCCGGTTAAGGTGGGAACTTCCACCATGCCGCCCAGGGCAGCAGTCGTAAATCCGATGGGCAAAACCAATATCACATCATCTCCCTGCCGATGGAAATATTCATGCGGTAATTCTTCGATTTGCACAATCAAATCGCCTGGCTGCCCGCCCCGCACACCGGCATTTCCTTCACCTTTTAGCGAGATGTAATTTCCCGTGCTTACCCCGGCCGGGATGTGCACTTCAATCGTTTTGGTACCGTCGACAACCCCGCTCCCATGACACGAACGGCAGGGATTTTCAATGACTTGCCCCTCGCCGTTGCAGCGGTGGCAAGTGGTTACGTTAACAAATTGTCCGAAAAGCGAACGCGAAACCTGGCGTATTTCACCGCTTCCGTGACACACCGGACAAACCACCGTACGGCTGTATTTGGCCGAACCCGTCCCGTTACATTCCGGGCAGGGTACCTTTTTCTTTACCTTGATTTTTTTGTTGACTCCGGTGGCGATCTCTTCCAAAGTCAAGCGCAGCTTAATTTGCAAATCACTGCCTTTACGGTTCACATGGCGCCGCTGCGAGCGCCCGCGCCCACCGCCGAAGATATCACCGAAACCGAAGCCGAACCCTTCTTCCATGAATTGACGCAAGGCATCGGCCAGATCAAAATCATTAAAATCAAAACCGTAATTGGCATGGCCTTGCGTTCCGGCGTGACCAAATTGATCGTAACGCCGCCGCTTTTCCGGATCACTTAAAATAGCGTACGCCTCGGCGATCTCTTTGAATTTCTCCTCGGCTTCTTTATTACCCGGATTTTTATCGGGATGATATTTAATCGCCAGTTTTCGGTACGCTTTTTTGATCTCTTCAACCGTGGCCGTTCTATTTACCCCTAAAACTTCGTAAAAATCCCTTTTTTGCGCCATCTTTCCACCTTACTTAGCTACCAGCACCTGAGAGTGCCGAATTACTTTTCCGTTTAGTGTGTACCCCTTTAAATGCTCATCCACCACCTGACCGCTTTCATGCTGATCGCTTTCGACCTGCATCAGAGCCTGATGTTTTTCCGTGTCGAATTCTTCCCCTACCGATTCGATGGGTTTGAGGCCTTGTTTTTCCAGAATTTGCATGAATTTTTTGTAGATCAACTCCACACCCTGTTTTAACGATTCCACATTTTGATTTTCATCGTTGGCATGCAATAAAAATCGTTCGAAATCGTCAATTACCGGCAAGAGTTCGATGATTAATTCTTCATTGGCATTTTGTAACACATCCAAAAATTCTTTTTCTTTACGACGCTTAAAATTTTCGAACTCGGCAATACGCCGCAAATTTTGTTCTTTTAAAGCTTTGTTCTCACGTTCCAATTGTTCGATTTTTTCTTCGAGTTCTTGAATTTTTTTTAAATACTTTGAACTCGAGCTTTTCTTGGAACTCTTTTTTTCTTTTTCTTCGTGCACTGTTTGCTCCGCATTTTTATTTTTGCTTACTGTTTCTTTATCATTCATTGTTTATTCTCCTTTCTTAAAAGCCACTTAAATCTCTGCAAGACCAACCTGTACTTACCATTCTTTAAATAATAGCGAATATCGATACGAAAAAATCAATGTCATTTTTTCAAGCTAAGAAATTCTTCCTTTTTAGAATGATTAATGGACTTTTGCAGAAGTGTGAAAAGCTGACTTTTTTTTCCGCATTCTTTTCCGGAACGAATCTCAGGTGACACCCAACTTGCGCGTAATAGCCGAAGCAATATATTCCACCACCGGTATCACCCGATGATAGCGCATACGCATCGGACCGATAACTCCCACCACACCTAAAATATCTCCCACCCGATAGGTGGAGGTAATGACACTGCATTCCTGCATTTTTTCCGTTTCATTCTCCGAGCCGATGGTTATTTTAATGCCCGGCGGGCGCTCCCGCTTTTCCATGAAGCGGAACAAATAGTCCCGGTCTTCCAGAACTTCAATCAGGCCGGAAACCCGTTCCACATCGGTAAACTCCGGCTGGTGGATGATGTTATTGGTGCCGTGCAGCCAATAATTTTCGTATCTGGAAAAGTCGAAAATGCGATCGGCCGTTTCCGAAAAGAGGCGAACCAGTCCCGTTTTTTCCGTCTTCATATCGGCCATGATGCGACCAAATGTGTTTTTGATTTCGCGCAGCGTCTTACCGTAAAAGCGTTGATTAATCTTCCTTTCCAGTTGCCGCAAGTCTCCCTTTTCGATTTTGTGCCGTACCTCCACCAAAACGGTTCGTACCTGATGATCCTTAACCGTCAGGATTACAATCACGCGGTTAGCCGCCACTAAAATCAATTGGACACGTTCCAGAACAGCTTCGTAAAATTTGGGCGTAAGCACAATGCCGATCTGGTTCGAAATATCGGCCAATACCGAAGCCACCTTGCCCATGAAAATATGTACGTCACCGTCGTACGCTTCGATGGCTTGGTTAAGCAAGCGTTGCTGGCGTTCGGTTAATTTGCTCTTCTCCAACAACTCGTTAACGTAAATACGATATCCGGCCGAAGTGGGAATGCGCCCTGCGGAAGTATGGGGCTGCATTAAATACCCCTTGTCTTCCAGACTGCCCAAAATACGCCGAATCGAGGCCGCCTTTAAGCCCAGCTTACTTTTACGGGCCACCTGCGATGAACCCACGGGCGCCGCCGTCTCGATAAATTCACGAATGACCGTCCTTAAAATACTTTTTTCGCGTTCCGTTAAGCGATTCATTTTAACCAAACTTTAAATTCTTTTGCCGAATATAAAACTTTGCCGCATTAAATGCCACTTTGTAGCCTTTGCCTGTTTAAGCGCAGCTTTTCCCCAGGAAGCCCAATCCTATTGTTTAACCGTTTTTTCGTCCGGACGTTCCTTAACTTTAAATTTCATTATAGAATTAGAGTCACCCGTTATTGGAAAGTTACATAAGAAGAAAAAAAAGAACGGGTTAGAGTGGAATATTTAAAAAAATAAACTCCAAACCGCAAATCGGCAGCGATGACAAGACCAGCCGAAACATGCACATTTATGCCGTGCACCGTCTTTTGTGGATGGTAGTGCTTCATCGCCGGAAAAATTTTAACGGAAGCGTTGTTTGCAGGACATACCTATTTGTATTTTTCCACCATAATCGTGAACTTGGAACTTTCTCTCAATCTCAAAGAATCCGATGGTAAAATATTGTAAATTTGCGATCGATTGGCCGGATTAAGTTGAAAGCGGCTTTGGGGCAAGGGATCAAACGGTCGCAATGAGGGGAAAATCAAAATCCCTTTTGCAAGATAAGAAGTTAAAACATTATGATCGTATTGACCATCGCCATTATCACGAAGCAGCCCGGTTTGGTTGTCTTTAATGTCCAGGCCAAGGAGAAATGTAAATCGTTTATACGGTTCTTCAGGCTGATTAAAAAAGTACTTTCCATTATCATTGTATGCAATTAAAATATTTACATTGGGATAGCTTAATGTCGTATCGTTGATCTCATAAACATTCTTCAGCATCAGTTTCCAGAGCGCTCCATTTTGCGGCGTCATGTTTTTGCATTTAATAAGCCGTAGATTAATAATTCGATCATTCAGATTCCCACTATAATCCGCATGCAAATTACCGACTTTTTCTTCCCTGTTTTGGTAAACAACGGCAACGGATCGGGAATTGTTAATGGGCTTTTTTAAATAGAAAAAACCGGCATCATGACTAAAATGGTCGAAAAAATAATCCACACCTTCAATTAGTGGCGCAAAATATCCTTTTTCAAGCTGCCCTTTTATGGGCTTTATTTGATTATAGGAAGTAATGTCAATGCTATCATATTTGGACGGTGTGGTCGAAGCAATCCCTCTAACCGCATTTACATCGTTATAAACGGTACTTATGAAAACGTCGAGATGTTGGATGTCTTTTTCCTGCGGAAGATAAAACGTTTCAAGATTTTCACTAAAACCTTTTTCATAATGATTGCGATAAAACGAATCGACAAAAAAATATTTAAAGGGGACATATTGATAATCACGAATCATGTACTCTTTAATTGGCCTGG
>CAZHIZ010000237.1:0-4504 GCA_964532875.1 uncultured Caldithrix sp.
AATTCAACTATTTTCAATTCAATCCCATCCCTGCCCCAAACAAACACCCCTTAACCATTAACGAATTACGAGTAACGATTAACAAATCCGCCCGCCATTCAACGATTCAACCATTCACCTATTTCTCCACTGCTTCGTCAGGAGCCGAATCTTCGATCCGTCAAAAGCCGGATTTACAATCCGTCAAAAGCCGGACAAGTCGGCATGCTGCCCAGTTCCCAATTCCTTCCAACCGGCTCAATTACCCATTCATCCCAGGCTCTAATTCCCTTGCTTCCTTTTTCTTTTTTCATTTTTTTCCTCACATCTTTCCCGTTTGCATTCTACGGTAAAAATTTTACATTTATGAGCGATAATACAATAATCGTCTTAAAGAATAAAAAGGCTTGAAGCTACAGCGACATTTGACATCTTAACGCAGAAGGATTAGGAGAAAAGATCGGCCATGGAAAAAATTTTAGGCTTTCGGCAATATTTGCATTCGGAAAAATCGTATCGTGACTTGGTAAAAATCATCAAAGGACAAAAGAAATATTTCCCGCCGCAAGACGGTTTTATGACCATCATCGCGCTTTGCGGGGACAATCCCCGCGAATACTTTGAACGAAACGATTTACGTCATGAGGTTTCTTTTTACGATTTTGCTCCCTGGGAAGAAAGCGCCCGACGCGTAGCTCAGGTCTTTGTCAAAAGTTTGTACAAAGAACACAGGGTGCAAGTCATCCATTACAATGAAAAGCCTCTGGGACTCACCTATCCGCTGGAATTACTGGTGCACGTCGCCAATTTAATGCAGGCCGATCATTTGGCAGTCAGCGATTCCGATTTTCAATTGAGCTATTCTGAAATTCGCCGCGTTTACGATCACCATTTGTCCATCGCCGATCCCGACCAGGTCGTCATCACCTACCCGCGTCGCCACCCCAGAAGTCTGGATACCGAAAAATACCCCATTAATCGCTGGGCCATGGAAGATTTGGAGAACATGTACATCTATTTATTATCCGACCTGAATGTGCTGAACAGCAAGCCCGATTTCCAATCGGGTTTAAGCATTACCACACGGGCAGCCAACAAACTGTTAAACTTTGAAAATGTGGGTAGTTGGATCGGTAATCTGCACATGGCCATTCAGGTTATTCGCAACAAGGGACATCTGGACAAGGATTTTGAAGTGCGCACCAACCACCAACACGAATCGACGATTAATTTCGAAGTGCAATGCGCCAAAATCGATCAACTGTACCGTTACTACATGATTCCGCTTTCCAATATCATTCAATTGGCCATTGAACATCCGGAAAAATATTTGATGGAAGATTGGACGAAGGGTAAAACGCGGGAAGAAATCGCAGCCATTATTCATCAGATCGAAGAGATGAACAATCGTTATCTGGAAGAGAAACGAAAAAATCTGCAAGCGCTTCCTTAATATCAGGTGGTTAAGTAACGGGTAAGGCGATTTTCATCAGGGTAAACGTGAATGGATCGCAACAGGAAATGCAGGTTTATTTCGGCATGGGCACCTAATAGCTATTTTAACCTAAAGGCAGCAAGCGCCCGGCAATTTTAAGTAATGACGGGACGTGCACGAGCAAATTGGTGTAAGCTGCATTGGCCAGAGGGCAGGCACACTCTTTATTTTTAATGCTTTTTCTGATTCGTGCGGCACGTTCGCTGTGCCACACCTTTTTAAAATCGTAATTCACTTCCCGCAAATTACCCATGGAATCGGCACGAATGCAACAGGGCCACACATCTCCGTCGGGCGAAATCTGGCAGGAAATCACCCCGGCGTAACAGGGGATAACCTGCGTATGTTGCAGTAAATATTTTTTGACCAAACGGTAATATTCCAGACGAAACGATCGTGCCACGTCGGCCAGACCTTTCAGATGACCTTTGCGCATCTCGGCGCTTAAAAAATCGATGGCCGCAAAATAATCCTGCGCGGGGGGAGTAATTTTCTCTCCCACGGTTCCCAGTTCCACCCGCTCTTCGGCGATTTCGGTAATGTAGGAATCGGGCTGCAAACGGATCAATTCGCGATAAATTTCGGGAAAGCGTTGCACATTGAAGACCGAAATCACGGTGTGAATCCCCAATGTAAAATTCGGATATCGTTTTAATTCTTTTAAAAGACGATACGTTTCCATGGCCCGCTGCCAGTTGCCGGGGAAGCCGCGCAGGGCATCGTGCTTTTCACCGATTTCATCCAGAGAAAGATTCACTATGATATCGCTTTCGGGACAAGCCTTTAGCATGGCTTCCACACGTTCGGGAATGATGCGGTACAAACTGCCATTGGTAGGGATATTAATAATGGCCGGCCGCGACCGTCGGTACAGCACCTTGACAATTTCCACAATGTCTTTGCGCAAAAAAGGTTCACCGCCGCTTAACGTGAACCAAAACGGCGCCTGCCCTATGTTAGCGAATATTTTATCGTATTCATCCACGGTTAAATTGGGCACTTTCTTCTTGTACACATTGCAGGTAGCACAGCGCGAATTGCAGGAATACAAAAGACTTAATGTAAAGTTGGCCGGCAGGGGCGGTTTTCCCAGAGCCAGATGGTAGTATGCTTTAAATCTTGGTAAACGTGAAAGCAATTGAATACGTTTATTCATTATCCGTCCTATGGTTATTTGTGTTCAAGAGACGAATCGTTTTCGGCCTTGACCCGGGGCTTCCCCAATAAAGGAAATAATAGAATCTTTATTTTGTTCCAACGCGAATATTTATTGCCGAAAGCCACCACACTCATCCATTTAATGGGCCAAAGGCGACCGAATTTTTTACTAAAAATGATCCAGCGTGCCAGCAGCAATTGCTTGCGTAAATCCTTGCCGAAGCGTTCGTCCACGGCGTGATCGTAAGTACGCAGAAATCGGGCATCAAAACGATTTGTGCGTAGGGCTTCTTCTGCGGTTTGGGCCGCTGCTTCGGCCGCTTCGATGGCATAATCGATTCCGGCTCCGAACAGAGGACTGACCATGCCTCCCGCATCACCTAACAAGAGCTGGGAATGATCGCTTAATGGATGCATTAAACGCATGGGAAGATAGCCGCCTTTTTTATCGACCACGGATCGGTTTTTCAACAAAGGTGCGGTGGGCGCAAACTCCTGCAAAAAGGTTAGCAGTTTTTCTTTTAAGGAAATCCGTTTCATTTCCGGCAGAATGGTGCCCAGGCCCACGTTGCTTTCTTTCTTGTTGGGAAAAATCCAACCGTAGCCCCACGAAAAAAGTTGCGGTGCAAAATAGATGTGTGCCTCATCTTGGGGTAAAGGAGTGCCCTGTACCTCGTAAGCATAGGCATACGACCAAAACCGCTTGTCGAGCTGCCGGGCGAAAGTCGGGTTTTTAAAGGCTAAAGAGCGGGGCCCGTCGGCAAATAGAATCAAACGTGCATTCACCGTACAAACCATGCCGTCTCGACGACGTCGCAATTGTACCTGAGCCCTTCCCGGTTTTTCTATTTTAAAATCCAGTGCCTTTACCCCGTTGTGCAGCTCTGCTCCGGCTCGCTCGGCCTGCCCGGCTAGATAGCGATCAAAGACACGTCGTTTTACCGTAACCTGATCGCAGTCGTAAACCACTTTGCCCCAGGGCAAATGAAAGATGTTCTTGCGAATAGGCTGTTCCAGTACGGTCGGATCGTTTACATAGCGCCGGAAATAGGGTCGATCGAAGAGACCGCCGCAGGCCACGGTTTGACCGGAATAATCGTCCTTTTCCACCAATAGAACCGTCCGTTTTTTTGAGGCCAGCAAACGCGCCGCCACGGAACCGGCGATACCGGCACCGATAATGATCACATCGTATTCCTTGCGCTTTGCAAAACAACTTTGTGGTTGCGTTTGGTTACGATCCTTCTTCATGCCCAAACGAGAAGACACCTTTCTTTTTTTGGGTAATGCGTTGACAGGACAAAATTGTTTTGCCCGATTTTTCCCCTGGCCGCTCACGGCACGATTTTAATTATCGAAAGAAAGGGCAAAAACCTGAATATGATTTATTTCAATGCAAGATTAAGATCGTTAAGGGTGTATTCGTTAAGGGTTAAGCGGGGATGGTGCCGGTTTTTTGGTGTTGGTGGCCTATTTATGATTTGTGTTTCCCATTAGAAGATTGAAATACAATGAAAACAGTTGCGGACAGGTCTTGGTTTGTCGAGCATCACCAATAAAGGATTGAATTGCCATGACCTGAATTTCTTCGATCTGATTGGGCACGAACTGAATTGCCACGAGCTTTAGCTCGTGGATAAAAGAGCCTACACAAAAATATTGGGGATTTATCCCCGGCAATGAAGACCAATTCTTCCGCTACCGCCATCCGCTTGCCGAGTGTCCCGCTGAAAGCGGGGGCGTATCGAGGCAACGGCGGACACGGTTCTCTCGATACGTTCCTCCTTCGTCGGAACACTCGAGAACCGGATTGTGCCGCTTTTATCAATGCATCGAAGATTCGGCTACTGACGAACCATTCACTCTTAACGC
>CAZHIZ010000238.1:0-4480 GCA_964532875.1 uncultured Caldithrix sp.
CCGGTCGTAGTAGCGCCAGCGGAATATCTGCTTACATGATGAACAACATCTCGGCATATTTGGGCAAAGGCCACAAATCGTCCGGTAAAATCGTCTCCAGACGATCGGCCGGTTCCCGTGTCTTCTCCAATAAATCCGGAATATGCTCGGCAAAATAAACGGCCTGCTCTTCCGGGTCTTCGATGGCCAAACCTTTTTGTAAAGCAGTGTGCAACTCGTCGCAACGCTGAGTAAGTTCGGAAATTGCCTCGTTCACCGTTAGTAACATATCATTAAGCGAATCCACATTCATGGGCTTTTGCAGAGTAATACTTTGTACGTTTTTAATGTTATTAACCAATTGATTTTGATATTTCAGTGCAGCCGGTAAAACAAATGTTTGGATCAAATCGCAAAGCGTATCCACCTCGATATCCAGCGTTTTTACATACTGTTCGAGATGAATATGGTAACGCGCTTCGATTTCTTCTTTAGAAAATATTTTTTGCCGAATAAGCATATCCATATTTTTGGGATCAATGAAGGCTTTTAAGGCATGAGCGGTTTTACGTACATTGGGCAAGCCGCGTTTGGCCGCTTCTTCTTCCCATTCTTTGCTGTAATTGTTGCCCTCGAAACGGATGGGTTCCGTTTCCGCAATGTATTTTTGCAACACTTTCAGTACGGTCTCGTTAAAATCGGGATTCTTACTCAATTCCTTCTCGATTTCCGAAACCAGCAAATCCAACGAATCGGCCACGGCGGCGCTCAAAACGGTATTGGGCAGGGAGATGGAAGCGGCGGAACCGACGGCACGAAATTCGAACTTATTGCCGGTGAAGGCAAAGGGTGAAGTACGATTGCGGTCGGTATTATCGCGTAAAATGGAAGGTAATTTACTAATGCCCAAATCAATGATGAATTCCTCGGTTTTCTTTAATTCGCGGCCTTGTTTGATGTCATTTAAAATTTCCGTCAAACGCTCACCCAAAAATACGGACATGATGGCCGGCGGCGCTTCGTTGGCTCCCAGACGATGGTCGTTCCCGGCGGAAGCAATGGAAGCGCGCAACAAATCGCCGTATTTGTAAACGGCATGTAAGATGGCCACTAAAAAGACCAGAAATTGTAAATTCTCCTCGGGCGTTTTACCCGGATCCAATAAATTGTTGCCGTCGGAATCGGCAATGGACCAGTTGTTGTGTTTGCCGCTGCCATTGACTCCTTTAAAGGGCTTTTCGTGCAACAGCAAGGCCAAACCGTGGCGATTGGCCACTTTGTGCAATATTTCCATGATAAGCTGATTCCGGTCGGCACCCACATTTAATTCGGCAAAAATGGGAGCGATTTCATATTGATGCGGGGCGACTTCATTATGGCGCGTTTTGGCCGGTACCCCCAATTTGTACAATTCCTGCTCCGCATCCTGCATGAAGGCCAAAACCCGTTCTTTGATGGAGCCGAAGTAATGATCTTCCAGTTGCTGCCCTTTAGGCGGCTCCGCCCCGATTAAAGTGCGCCCGGTAAGACGTAAATCGGGGCGCAAATTAAAAAATCGTTTGTCGACTAAAAAGTACTCCTGTTCCGTGCCTACCGTCGGCACAACCCGCTGGGCGCTTTGATTGCCGAACAGACGCAGCACTTTTAAAGCCGATTTGTTAATAGCCTCCATGGAACGCAATAGTGGGGTCTTTTTATCCAGGGCTTCACCCGTGTAACTGATAAAAACGGAAGGAATGCACAAAATGCCGCCGCCATTGGGCCCTTCGAGAATAAAGGCCGGACTGGACGGATCCCACATGGTGTAACCGCGTGCTTCGAAGGTGGTGCGCCGGCCGCCGCTGGGGAAGGAAGAAGCATCCGGCTCGCCCTGTACCAACTGATCGCCTTTAAAACGCTCGATAACCTGACCGTCGGCTTCGATTTCAAAAAAGGAATCGTGTTTTTCGGCCGTTAAACCGGTTTGCGGCTGGAACCAATGGGTGAAATGATTAACCCCTTTACTAATGGCCCATTCCTTCATGGCATGCGCCACGGAATTGGCAATACTCAAATCCAGTTTGGCTCCGCTTTTGATGGTTTGCTTTAATTTTTTGTAAACATCTTTAGGTAATTTTTCCCGCATCAATTGATCGTTGAAGGTGTTTTCACCGAAAGTGACTTTGGATAGCTTGGGTAAACGGTCCAGTTTTTCCTGAGCAATTTCTTTGAGAATGGCATGACGCATTTCAACGGAACTCATGAGTAATTTCTCCTTTATTGGTTTTTAGATGTTCCAATCGTTTACAATGATTAATATCGGCTTCTTTTTGCATTTATTGTGCCAAATTTCGGAAAGCAGGATTGTTTTGTTTGTAACTGAATAAAAATCAGTTGAATAAATTGATTAAATTCGGAAATTAGGTTTGGTTTGAAGTGTCCGTATTCCGACAAAATTGTATTAAAATTAAATAATAGCAACGAATTTGTCGTATTCTCTAAAGATTATTCGGGAAAGTTGGCCTAGGTCTGTCTTAAAACGGATGTTGGTGGCTGTTTGCCCGGGCTGGTGTGATGAACGCTCTTTGGTGGATTTAAATTAAAGTTTCGCTCATTAATGATCGGTAGAAAATAAAGACGGGCCAATGGCGGGTGGCGCCATCTGTGTTCGGCTTCTGTTTTTTTTGTTGCAGGTGCGAGCGGTGCGGATTATCGCAAGTGCAGGCAAATACCGGGAAGCGGGGATTTGCAAAAATCCCACATTTTTGTAAATTAACATTAATAAAATACAAAAACGTAGGAAAAACCGGTTATGAAGGATGATGCTATTAAACGCCAGCACGATTCGTTGCTGCGTAAGCTCTCGATTTTGCAGCAAATCAACGAAGCGGTCAGCCGTACCTTAAATCTGCGTGAATCGCTGGATGCCGTTTTGAAAATTTTATTTCAAACGTTTCGCATTAAAGCAGGGGCCGTCTTTTTGGTCGAAGAGGAAAAACATCGTTTGTATTTGGAAGCTTCCGTCGGATTTAATCTGGAGAGCGGTCACGTCCGCTACCAATTCGGGCAGGGACTAACCGGTAGGGTGGCGGAAACCATGAAACCCATTGTGGTGCCCAAGGTCAGTAAGGAACCGCTCTTTTTGAATCGCCTAAAGGGTTGGGACATGCGCAGCGATAAAGAATTGTCCTTCATTGGGGTACCCATTAGTAGTGATTATCAACTTTTGGGCGTACTCATCGTTATTTTCCGCTACAATCCGTCACGTGATTTGAATAGCACGCTAAAGTTTTTTAGTTTGGTGGCTTCGGCTCTGGTACAGCCGATTCGCCTGACCCGATTATTAATGATGGAACGGGAGAACCTTTTGCACGAAAAAGCCCGCCTGGATACGCAACTGCGTCAGGAATTCCATTTGAACAATATCATCGGTAACAGTCATGCCATGCAGGAAGTCTTTGAGCGCGTGGCCCAGGTCGCGCGGGCCGATACCACGGTGCTCATTCGCGGAGAGAGCGGAACGGGCAAGGAACTGATTGCCCAGGCCATTCATTACAATTCGGAACGCAGTCGCGGCCCGTTTATCCGCGTTAATTGCGGGGCCATTCCGGAAACTTTGATCGAATCGGAATTTTTCGGGTACGAAAAAGGGGCTTTTACCGGGGCCGTGTCTCGCAAAAAAGGGCGTTTCGAATTGGCTGACGGGGGCACGATTTTTCTCGATGAAATTGCTGAATTGAGTCCCATGACGCAAATCAAATTGCTGCGGGTATTGCAGGAACAGGAATTTGAGCGTGTGGGCGGCACCGAGACCATTAAGGTCAATGTACGGGTGATTGCCGCCACCAATGCCAATCTGGAGGAACGGATGGAAAAGGGCCTGTTCCGGGAAGATTTGTATTATCGCTTAAACGTGTTTAGCATCTATTTACCGCCTTTGCGGGAACGGAAAACCGACATCCTTCTCTTGGCCGATCATTTTTTGGTCAAGTATGCCCGCAAGCACGGAAAAGCCATTCGGCGAATTTCCACGCCGGCCATCGATATGCTCATGCGTTACCATTGGCCGGGCAATGTCCGCGAGCTGGAAAATTGCATGGAGCGAGCCGTTTTGGTGTGTGAAGATCAGGTTATCCACAGCTACCATTTGCCGCCCACTTTGCAAACGGCCGAAAGCAGCAATACCGCTCCCCGTTTATCGTTGGATCAGGCTGTCGCGGCCTATGAAAAAGAAATCATTCAAGATGCGCTGAAATCGAGCCGTGGGGTTGTGGCCCGCGCCGCCCGTTTGTTAGACACCACCGAACGCATTATGGGCTACAAAATTAAAAAATACGGTATCGACATTTCACGCTTTAAAAGATAGGTACGAAAAGGGGAAACAAAGACAAAAGACAAAAGATGAAAGATGAAAGATGAAAGGGTCGGGAAAATGGTTGAATGGTTGAACGGTTGAATAGGTGAATAGTTGAATCGTTAAATGGTTAAACGGGAAATTCTTCCACAAAAGGCGGGAGAATTG
>CAZHIZ010000239.1:0-4435 GCA_964532875.1 uncultured Caldithrix sp.
CCGGTCGCCATAAGTAAGGGCACGGAACGGAAATCGGGCTGCTTCAACTGAGAGATGTGCCCGGTGCGTAGCTAATCGCCGCTGATTAAATCTCCTAAAATACCCAGTCCCCCCAAACCTTTTTGTTCTCCTTTTTGCTGAAAACGAGCCGCTGCGTAAATACGATCGGCCATGCGGGAGAAAGGAAGGCTTTGCAAATAAACCTTGCCCGGCCCGTGCAATACGGCTAAAAACATACCTTCACCGCCGAACAGGGCATTTTTAAAACCACCGACAAATTGAATGTCATAGTCCACCGTCGGGCCGATGGCCACCAAACATCCCGTATCCACCCGCAACCGTTCGTCCGGACCTAAATTGCGTTCGAGGATGGTGCCTCCCGCATGAACAAAAGCCAGACCGTCTCCCGTGAGTTCTTGCAAAATAAATCCTTCACCGCCAAATAAGCCGGCGCCAATGCGTTTGGTGAAAGCAACCTCAATTTCTATTCCGGTAGCCGCACACAAAAAGGCATCTTTCTGGCACAAAATGCGGCCGCCAAAGTCGCGCAAATCAATGGGAATTATTTTACCGGGATACGGGGCGGCAAAGGCCACATGCCCTTTATTGGGGCCGTGATGCACAAAGTTGGTGATAAAAAAGCTTTCCCCGGTAATCATGCGTTTTAATCCCTTAAAAATACCACCGCCGGTGGTCGTTTGCATTTCAATTCCGTCTTCCATGTACAGCATGGCTCCGGCTTCGGCCTGAACGCCCTCACCCGGGTCTAATTCCACTTCCACAATTTGCATATCATCGCCGTAAATTTTGTAATCGATTTCGACCGCCATTTAACGCTCCCTGATTATTTAATTAGTAGATCGGCTTATCGTCTAAATAAAAAACCAACGATTCTGTTAGCTAAAAATGAGTTCTGCATTCATTAAAAATTAGCTTAAAATTCTCAACTATTCTTCACCATTCTGATTTTCGCTTTTGGCCATTTGATCGATTTGCTTGCGAAAGGCCTGTGTTTGCCGGGCAAAATCGACTAATTTTTGCCGAACTTTTTCGAAAATAGAATCTGCCGTGTATGAACCGTCCTTGTGCAGCTTCCCGCATTTTTTGCCCGTTAATAAATACAGCCCGTCTTCGATATTATCCACGGCCCAGATATGAAATTTGCCCGCCTTAACCGCTTCGATCACATCGGAATGGAGCAGTAGGTTCTTGACATTTGCCCGGGGAATAATTACGCCTTGATCACCGGTTAAGCCTTTGCTTTGGCATACTTTAAAAAAGCCTTCGATCTTTTCATTTACACCGCCGATGGCCTGAATTTCTCCCTTCTGATTAACCGAACCCGTTACGGCAATACCCTGATTAATGGGCACACCGGACAGGGACGAAATCAGCCCGTACAACTCGGCGGATGAAGCACTATCGCCATCGATACCGGAATAGTTTTGTTCAAATGTAATGGAAGCCGAAAAGGAGAGCGGCATGTTTTGTCCGAATTTCTGGTAAAAGAAGCTACTTAAAATCATAACCCCTTTATCGTGGATTTTACCGCTCAGTTTGGCCTCGCGTTCGATGTTGATCACCCCGCGTGAACCGATGTAGGTGTTAATGGTTATTCTGGAAGGCCGGCCGAAAACATGGTCGCCCAAATCGTAAACCGCCAACCCGTTGATTTGTCCCACTTTAAATCCCGTAACATCGATATTAATGGTGCGTTCCGTAATGGCCTCGTGTATTTTTTCTTCAATTAAGTTGTGGCGATAAACACGATTTTTTAGAGCGGTTTCCACATCCTGACGCGAAACCAATTTTTGTTTTTTCTGCTGGGCCCAAAAAGATGACTCGCGAATGATTTTTACCAATTCGCCGAAACGCACCGAAAGTTTTTTCTGATGGTCGGCTAAACGATAGGCATATTCGATGATGGCGGCAACCGCTTCCTGCTTAAAATGCAAAAGATTTTCTTCGTGCACTACCCGGCTGATGAACTGAACGTATTGCTGTACGGTTTTGGGTGTCTCTTTAACTTCCACATCGAAATCGGCACGAACTTTGAAAATCTTTTGAAATTCTTCATCGAGATTGTACAATAAACGATAAAGATAAGCTTGTCCGATTAAAACAACTTTGAGATGAATGGGAATGGCACGCGGTCGGGGAGAAGTGGCGGTAGCCACGCCGATTAATTCGGAAAAATCTTCGATTTTCAATGTGCCCGAGCGCAGAGTTCGTTTTAATGCTTCGTACACAAACGGATGCTTGAGTAATTGCTCGATTTCGACGACTAAGAAACCGCCATTGGCTTGCAATAACGAACCGGATTTTATTAAAGTGTAATCGGTGTAAATAAAACCCTGGTAAGCCTTTTTGTCGATCCGTCCAAATAGGTTGGCGTAAGTCGGGTTTGCTTCAAAGACAACCGGAGCCCCTTTTTGCTTGGAATTGTCAATCAGGACGTTAACCTGATACTTATCCACCTGAATGGGTGGCGGGGCCAAACCGGGCAAAGGCGGCTCTTCCTTACCAATGAATGCAGCCACGTTTTTAATAATGTCTTCGGCCGCCTGTTGCAGATATTTTTTTAGTTCTTCATGCTGCCCGTACCATTCCAGCATGTGGGCAAAATGATTGTTGACCACAAAACGAGCAGTTTTCTGCGTCAGCTCTTCCAATTTGTCCGCCAGCTTGCGATCCAGAATGTTCATTTCGCGCAAAACGTACTGAATGCGCTTTTGAATGTAATTGATGTTATTGTTAATCGTATCCTGCTCTTCTTTGGGTAAACGTTGAAATTCTTCCGCCGTCAAAGGTTTGCCGTCTTTGAACGGTACGGTAACGTAACCCATGTTGGAGGCCTGAATTTGAATATTCAACGCCTTTGCTTCCAGTTCCAATTGATTTAAAAGCTCTTGCTTCTTCTCCTGAAACGAATCCACCAACTTCGTTTTTTCCTGATCGAAGTGTTTGGATTCGAAGGATTTTTTCAGTTCTTTGCGTAAGCTGGTGATTAACTTTTGTAAGCGATTTTTAAATTCATTGGCCTCTCCCGCCTGCAGTTGAATGGAGATTGGTTCGTCGGGCGTTTCGAAATTATAAACCAGAATGCAGTCCGGCGGCACTTTCCCGTTGGCCGCGACTTTTTTCAATAAGTCCATTACAATGGTCGTGCGACCGCTGCCATAATGCCCGGAAACAAAAACATTGTAACCGGAATGATCCATGCCCAAAGCAAAATTGATGGAAGAGACGGCGCGTTCCTGACCGATGACGGTTTTTAAAGGGGGAATATCGGCCGTCGTTTCAAAGCGCAAACGGGACAAATCTACTTTTTTCTTTAATTGAGATTCGCTTAAAAGACATTTCTTTAACATTTTATTTCTCCGCTTAAGTTGGAACAGTTAAAGATACTAAAGAATTAAAACACCTTCCAACAATTCTTGCGTCATGTAGGCAAATATTCGTATCTTTTCTCTTCCCGGGAGTGCATGGGGCCCGGTGGCTCCCCCGGCCTTCAAAGCCGCGTGCGTCCCACTAAAGGGACGGGTGGGTTCGACTCCCACACACTCCCGCTATTTTTGTTTCCTTTCCGATACCAGAGCAAAAATTCCCCTTCCGATAAAATGCAATGCCCGCCTTGGTACGTGCCGTTCCATTAAGTCGCTTAAAAAACATGGATCACCATTAGTTTCCATCCTTGGAAAAAATCTTAAACTCGTTTTATTTCGGTCGATATTAAATAATGAAGGACAGAAATAAAGGGAGAAAACCGATGACCGCTAAAGCACGCCTGACCTATTTAAAACTTCGTTACTTCGAAGTTCCTAAACTTTTTCTTAAAGCCTATTATTTGCAGACTAAAAAATTGATGGGTTTGGGCAAAACCATTCATATTCCGGCAAAAATGAGCAACGGTTTTTTTGCGTAGACTAGAAAAAGTATTCATGAAGACCGTCATTTCTCCGCACTTAAACCGGGGTTTAACTAAAGGGCAATTGAGCCCAAATAGTTAAGAGGCAAGGGTAAAGAGAAACTTAGAACTTGTCTCATGAGTAACGAATTTTCGCCCCTTTAAAAAAGGCGAACCCTCATTTCGTAATTATTTTTGCGGACATTTTGTCAATTGATGCACAATTTAAATTCCGTTCACCTATTTCCACTTCCGTTCGCCGTTCCTGTTTGTTTTGTATTTCCATTTTTTCTTGCACCCCTTCCATCTTCGATGTTCCGTCAAAGAGGCCTTCCCCTAATAGGGAAAGGAAAAACAAGGCCAAAGTGTTTGCCCGTTATTTCAAATAAGTGTGATTCCCCGGCATTCCGCTCCACGTACTGCATCGGGCGTTTCGGGGGCGGGTTTTCCCGGCCCGCCTGTCATTCCTCTCCCGCAAAGCGGGAGAGGAATCCCTTTCAAGCTTTTGGCTTACTGCTCGGAATAACA
>CAZHIZ010000240.1:0-4373 GCA_964532875.1 uncultured Caldithrix sp.
GAATAGGAAGTACGTATGCCCAACCATCGCAATTAAAAGCAAGAAGGGCAAATGTTTCCGTCTGGCGAAACCTTCCCTATGAGGGAAGGTGGCCGAGACGCAAAGCGTCGAGGGCGGAAGGGTGTGAGAAGGACAAAAGAAAAAAGATGAAAGATGAAAAGGAGCGGGGAAAACGGTTGAATCGTTGAATAGGGAGCACGAATGTCCAACCATGGCAATTAAAAGCATAACTGGCAAGCACTTGGGCTTTGCCTGTCTTTCCTTAATGAAGGGAAGGTAGCTTCGACGGAACGAAGATCCGGCCTTTGACGGAGCGCTTCACAATTCCGGTTTACCCTTGACTATTAACCCTTAACCAAAAGGGAGCAAAACTCTAGGCATATCCTTTAAAGAACAAAAGAGTGAGCACAACAAGAAGTGTAGCGATGAATCTTGATAGAGCGTCATTTGCGAATTATAATGGCAATTTATTATTTTTAAATTTTTGATTTTTGGAAATCCGTAACTTTCAATTTAATCGAAAAGGAGTTAACATGAAAAGCCTTACCGTTCTTTTATTAATGTTAGCACTCGTTTCCACACCTCTGACCGCCCAGAGTTGGAAATATTTGAACGAAGATAATTCGGATTTGCCGACGAATGCGGTTATGAGCATTTATTTCGATGATGATGAGTCCATTTGGTTTTGTACACAGGACAGCGGTTTGATTCATTTTAAAGACGGAAAATATTCGGCTTACAATTCTGCAAGCAACGACGGATTCGATGCCGATTATGTAAATGCCATTACCAAAAGTGCGCAGGGTGTGTACTGGATTGCTTCGGAGTATCATGGTCTTTACAAATACGCCGACGGTCAGTTCACTCGCTTTAGCGATGACGGTGCCGGCCACGATTTAAAATATTTACGCTCCATTGCTCTGGAAAACGGTGGACCCGGTAGCGGCGGTGCGGTGTGGATCGGTACCTGGGGGCACGGTTTGTTCCGGTTCGACGGGAGCCATTGGAATTATTACGATCAACAATCGGGCATTTTACCGGATAACAGCACCCTGGCCCTTGCCGTTGAAGATGACCCCAATTCGACGCAAAGTATTGTCTGGGTGGGCACAAACAACGGACTGATGAAATTCGACGGTAAATCGTGGGTTAATGTGAGCATAGGCAACAGCAGCAATTTGTGGGTAAATGCGCTGGCTTTAAAAAACGGCGGCCCCAGTTTCGCTAAAGGACAACTGATTGCAGGCTGCGAAACGGGTGAGTTGGCCTTGTACGATGGAACGAATTGGAATATTTTTAATATGGCCGATGCCTGGAATCCCAATAACTCCGTAACCGATATTTCGGTGGATGCCGATGGCATTGTCTGGTTCGGTCAGGATGAAGAAGGGCTGGGCATGTACGATGAGAAAAGTTTACTCTCTTTTTACCAGGACAACTCGGGCATTGCCGGTAATAACGTGATTTGTGTGGCCACACATCAGGTAAACGATTCGACCGAAGTCTGGTGCTCAACCTATTCCAACATGCAGTATCAGGGACTTTCCATTTACACACAAGCCAGTGTAACCGGTTTACAAAAAACGGATATTCTGCCTTCCCGGCTATCACTCGAACAGAATTTCCCCAATCCGTTCAATCCCGCGACCCGTATTCGCTTTACGTTGGCCAAAGCCGGTACGGTTCGTCTCATCGTAAGCAATTTACGGGGACAACACGTGCGCACCTTGCTGAATCGAATGGTATCTTCGGGAAGCCATGAGCTGCTTTTTGACGGGAGCGATTTACCGAGCGGTGTTTATTTTTACACCCTGCAAAGCGGTAAAACACGAATAACCCGCAAAATGTTACTCATACGCTGAAATCAAAAAGATTGTTGCGGGCAATTATCCCGCACGGGACAATAAGGATGTAAGACTTTGTGTGAGCCAAAGAATAAAATCTAACAAATAGGATGAAAAAAATGAAACGCATTTTGGTGAGTATTCTCTTTTTACTTAGCATCGGCATTGCCAATGTGTCTGCCGAAGTTCAACAATGGATCAATTATACTTACACCAATGCCATATTGAGCATTGAATACAATGACGATAATTGGTGGTTGGGTACGGAAGGCGGTCTGGTAAAATTCAATGAAAGCACCCATGCTATACAAGTGTTCAATCGCGGGAATTCTCAAATCATTGCCAATCGTATCCCGTTTTTGGCAAAGGATGAAAACGGAACGCTCTACCTGGGTACCTGTCGCGGTATTAGTAAATTCGACGGCCAAAATTTCACCAATTTTACCAGTGACAATTCCGGATTGTTAAACAATAACATCAAACATCTAAAGTATGAAAAAAACGGCGGATTGTGGGTGGTAACCGATTCGGCCTTAACTTTTTTCGACGGAAACAACTGGCAACATTTCCGTGTAGATACGGATGGTGATTCGTTGAAATATATTTCCGCCATCTACGCAGCCGCTTCATCCGGATTATTGTTTGCCCTGGATAGTAAGGTGGAATTCATTCGCAATGACGGTACGATAAGCGACATGGGATTCGGACTTTCCAGTAACATCACGGGTGTCGGTTTCGATTATATGAACAATGTCGTGGTGGCTACGGCCGGTAACGGATTCTGGAAATACGGAAATTCGGGATGGGAGCATTATGATAACGGTAATTGCCCCATACCGACCAATTCCATTTTTCAATTGGCGGTCGCCCCCAATGGTGACCTTTATTTTAATCACGGGCAAAACGGCGTTTCCGTTTTGCACATTGACGGAACCTGGAATATTATTCCCGGACAAGACGGGGACCCGTTAAACTATTTGATTGATGTTTACGCCGGCGAAAAAATTGCCATGAGTTTAGCCTGGCCCTTTTTAGGCTTTGTTATTGCTGATCATCCTTCCGAATGGAGTTACACATTTTCCGACAATTACAATGTGAATATTTCTCCCATTCACAGCAATAACGTCAATACGATGGTTATTGCCGACGGGAAAAAATACATTGCTACAGAGGGAATCGACGTTTTGGATGCGAACAATCATCGCATCCGGAAATACGACTGGAACGACGGCGATTTTTACAGTTTGAGCAATCCTACGAAATATTTGGCCGTGGATGCCTGGGGGAATATTTGGTGTGCCGACGATTTGAACGTGAGTTTTACCAAAATTTCCGGTGACCATATTGCCTTGGTGAGCGCCGATAGCCTGGGCATTACCAATGCCTATACCACGGGACTACAATGGGAAACCAACCGCTTGCCGGACGGAAAAATTTACGGAACCCTATGGGCCAGTTTCCGGGGCAGTGACTACCAGGGCTTAGCCTATTACGATTCTGTCTGGCACAAATTTCCCAATGAACATCCCCAGTATCCCTCTTCGTTTAATGCTTTTATCCGTGACAGGCAAGGCCTGATGTGGTTTGCCGATTTTAATGTGTATGCCTATGACGGGCAACAATTTACTCGCTATTGGCAGGAAGCCCCGTTAAAACAGGTCACGTCCGTCGTGCAAGATACTTCCGGTAACTTGTGGTTTGGCGGCAAACCGGACGCTTCTGTCGGTTGGCCGGGAGGTTTGATGACATACGACGGGCAAACCTGGACGTTGTACACCAGCAACAATTCCGATTTACCCGACGATTATGTGACCTCATTAGCAATCGATACTTGCGGCAATATTTGGATTGGGACAAATGCCGGGGGAGTGGCCGAAAAATTACCGGACGGCTCCATGCGTATCTTTAACCGTGACAATTCGCCTTTGGATAATAATACCATTGAAAAAATTGTTGTCGACCGGCAAACGAATAATATCTGGATTTTAAACCGTGAAGCCGGTGTATTTGTTTTTAATGAACAGGGGGTTACGGCTGTGGAAACCCGACCGTCGGCTAAACCGTTGCCTGCTACTTTGCAGTTGCTTCCCAATTATCCCAATCCTTTTAATCCGCGTACGACGATTCGTTTCCGCTTAAAACAGAGCGCGCACATTACATTGGATGTGTTCGACCTTAACGGAAGATTGGTGCAACATGTTTTCGACGGTTATCAAAAGGCGGGTACTCATCACCTGGTATTCGACGGTAGCCGGATCGCCAGCGGAATTTACTGGTGCCGCTTGAGTGACGGCAAAACCGTTCGTACGCAAAAGATGGTGCTTATCAAGTAAACGCTCGCTTAATCCGAAAACATTGTACAGGCGCTATTTATTCAACGGCAATAAATAGCGCCTTTTTTGCAAATCGGGTCGGTTGGTAAACCGTTTCGTTTAAGTTTTAGCCGTTTTTGGAAGAGCAGACGAAAAGCATTGAATTTCTGCGCTAAATTTAGTATGCTTAACCTGTAAGGGAGTACCAAAACAGATC
>CAZHIZ010000241.1:0-4352 GCA_964532875.1 uncultured Caldithrix sp.
TTTAGCGGTAAACGATTTATTTAAAAAGCCTTTTGACAAAGACGGGGAAATTGCCTATCAGGGCCAGCTGTCTGACAAATTATTGGATTTTATTTTAGATTTGGACGATTTTCCAGCCATGCACCCACCTAAATCAACCGGGCGTGAACATTATGGGCATAGCTTTTACCACAAAATTAAACAATTTGTTTTGCAAAATGGAATTAAGCCGGAAGATATGATTCACACCCTTTCTTTTTACACGGTGATGACCATCCGAACCAATTATGCCAATTTTATTGCCCCAACTTACGGTTCGCCCGACTTAATTGTCGTAAGCGGTGGAGGCGCTTTGAACCGATTTTTGATTGAACAGCTTAAAATTCAGTTTGATCATATCCGAATTCATCCGTCAGAAGAACTGGGAATTAATGCGGAATTTAAAGAGGCCATCGGTTTCGCCGTGATCGGTTGGGCAACTCTTTTGGGAAAGTCGGCTAATGTCCCGCAAGCCACAGGCGCGGAAAAAGGCACTGTCTTGGGTAAAATTTGCTTGCCCTGATCTGACCCTGACTAGGCGAATTTGTAATTGATTTATTGAAAGATATCCCTCGTGGCAGGGTTAAAAAGTTATGAGTCAAAAGTAATTGGTGAATTTTATTTTAGTTTGTATTTAAAGAATCCATCTTGCCTTCCACGCCTTGCATTTGGGGAAATGAGTTCCAAAATAACAGTCAGCACCAAATGTCGTTCTAAGCGTTAATGAAGAATCTTTTTTACTGATCAAAGATTCTTCATTCCGCTAAAGCGGGATGAAGAATAACACTTTCCATCACCTTTCAAATCAAATAAAGTGGAATAAAATTTCGCTACACTTTTAAAACAAAAGGGGAAAAAAGTAAAGACGGGACTTTATTTTAGTCCCGTCTTGGCATTCTCCATTAATTGGATTTATTTTTCGGCAATTGCTATTGTGATTTTATTCTGTTCTGTTTTTTTAACCGTAACCTTAATTTTCTTCTTTTGGACAAATGTTTTTAGCAAAGCATTCTTGGGCTTTGCAAATACTTTGTAATTTTGCGTACTGCCGTTTAAGGACACAATCTCAAAAGTGGTTTGCTCACCGTTATTTATTTCCAGTTGAATGGCCTCTTTAACCTGATAGCCATTGGGTACAAAATTCGTTTTTATGGCATCTATTTTTTTAGGAGTAAGAGGATCAACATTGGCACCCTTGGGTGTCCAAACCGCTTTGATAATTGAATTACCGTCTTCTGCCGGAAGTATTTGAAGATCGGTTGGTGAGAAATAGGCAAATGTTAGTCTTCTAAGATCGTTTTCGGTGAAAGCACCCGGATAGCCCGCAATGGCCGCCTTAGGTACCTCAAAAACGGTTATTCCAGGAACAGCGTCGATATGCGGATATTTCATGATATCTCTATTGAATTTTCCTTTTGCCTTATGGCAATCGCTACATTGTAAAACATGCATGGGATCTTTTGCAAAAGAGGCATCACCTCCGGACATTTGCGGATCTGAACTAATTGGGGCGATATTATGGCTTGTTATATACGCACCGTCTAAGATTCCCAGATGGTAAACATATTGAACTTTAACCTTTCTTCCGGTTGTTTTTTTTATGGCATCTTGTAAAGCGCGAGCCGCAAATAAAATTTCATCCTTTGTTGTAACGAGTGGCGGCACTTTCATCAGACTGTTCATCATTTTTTCAAAGCCGGTTTGCAGAGTTAAAGTCATGGACTTTTTTGACAGAGGATTAACGAGTTTGTCCCCTTTAAATACCATTTCCAAAAAGCGATTTGGAACCGGTCTTCCGTCGGATAATCTCCAACTTAGAACGGCAATGGCATTTACGGGCTTAATCATGAGTTTTTCAGGTGCTCCTTTGGAAGCAACATGAGGAAACCAGGCATAATCCGGACTAAATGGGACAACCTGTAAACCGCTTTTTGTCATTACAAAATTTGCAAATTGTGGAGTCCAGGTTGCGGGTGATGTTGTCTTGTCTTCGACGAGTGTGTGCACAACCCCTCTGAATTTTTCGGGAATGTGGCACACCGTACAATGGATATTAGAAAGATGGGCCGCTTCATTTTTACCGAACAATTTTTTGTGCGTATCTTTGTAATCGCTATGACATTCTTCGCATGTTGCCGTTCCTCTTAAGTCTGCTCTGACGTTGAATCCCCCGCTTCCTATGGCGAAATCATGGGATGGATACCTTGGCGGTTTGGCGTTATTAATTTCTATCGGGTTATGACAATCACTGCACTTTAACGGGTCATCTCCCTGAATATGAACACCAACGAAGGGTACCGGCTCGAATTTTTTTGTGTTTGGATTAAAGAATTGGACTACCTTGTTTTTATCATATATTTTATGCAAAAATCCGTCACTTCCTTTTACCACGGTATTTCCTACGACTTGCCCTCTTTTGAAGAATCCGGGGGAATCAAAAAGGGCGAAGGCCGTATAAAGGGCTTTCGTATCGTTCATGTGCAGAAAGGGGAATGTAATTAAATTGTCATTTGGGGTTATTTTGCCGTCACCGTCTTCGTCGTAAGCGGATGCGTGACAGCGTGCGCAGGCATCATCTGATGTGGGGCCAATTTTTTTATTGAAATTTTTAACCGCCTGAGCATTATAGGTTATGGAGCCGTCCTCATTAAGCTTACCTAAGCCGGCGGCTATGGTATTTGCCCAACCATACAGATGTTTTCCCGCAATTAACATACGTGCCATGCCCAAGTCGTAGCCGTTTTTAGCATGGCAGATTAAACAATCGTTGTCTCTGACATTCGTTATGCCCTGGTGATGATAATTATATGGATCGAGTTTACCGGTCGCACTATTCTGTACCAAATAATCCGTGTAGTAGATTCCCTTTTTTAATCCATCCTTAACAATTTTCATATTCATTTTATCCAGGCGATGATTTTCTTGATCCTTAAGAGCATAGCCTCCACCCGTATGACAAATTGCGCATTCGGATTGCCATTCGGCGGTTGTAATATCAATATCAAGTGCGTCCTTTGTTTTGTATTCCGGCATCCTTAACATGTGTGGAACGGCAATTCGATTATACATCCCGCCGGGACCGTACAAATTGGAATAACCGAAATATTTTGAATACAATTTGAATTGCTCTTGGGGAAGATCGTTTCTATTTGCGAACTTTGAATAAATTCTTTTGTACACCGCAGGGCGGAGTATGGACAATCTTCCTTGTTGGCTGTGAAAACCCATATTAATAAATTCCAAATTATGGCAACCTTTGCATGATTTTTCATAACTTACAGGTAGTTTTGATTGAACTTTTCCGGATGCCGTTAATATGTTTTTACCGCTAATATCTTTTAATTTGATTGGTGGGTGAGTGGCTAAACAAGGTATTACAGTTACGAATAATAATATCGATAGTGTTGAAAATAATCGTTTCATGGCAGGTACTCCTTTTCATCATTTTCCAAAATTATCCGATTTGATTTAGAATATTTTTTTGGAAAGCTTGTTGCGATTCTTTAAAGGATTAAGATAACTGTCTTGCCGTGTTTTGAGTACTGATTAAAGGGCTGCGATCGTTTGATGATGTTGCCGGTTAATGCAGATGCGCACCAAGAATTTGAACCGGAGAATACGTAACCGATAAATACCTGATCACTATCGCCAATTGCTGGTTGCGGAAAGCAAATGGATCCGGAATAATGAATAGCACAAGCGTTTTAAGCGTTCTTAGCAAAAGGAATTTGTTTAAAAGGTTCGGATTTACAGCAACAGTTAATTTTCGGATACGGAATGAATCGAAACGGGATAATTTACGGCTTATCCTATGGCCCTAAAGGTGAGAAGCAAAAGAATAATTCTTTCAGAAAGATCAGGCAGAATTCCTGATGCTTATTATTGCAAACTTTCATGGTTAGGCCACCATGGTTCTGTTTAAGCTAAATTTGCTCTTAATGTGAACCGTTTCTCGAGCCAATCTACCAATTCGACTGTAATTTATAAAAAAAAATCTAGAAGGAAAATTTTTTTTAAAGGCTTTAACCAAAAAGAAATGAATGAATGAATAGATGGTTTACAAGAAAAAATTGAAAAACAAAAAAATGCCTCTGTGTGCCCAAGACGCCACAGAGGCAGTAAAAAATTCGATGTAATCAAAAATTATTTCATCAAAATCATTTTGATTTTGGATGTCTGCTTTCCTTGTTTTAAACTGGCGACATAGATACCCGAAGCCAAACGGGCCCCGTTGAAAATAACTTCATGATTGCCTGCATTTTGAACTTCGTTAACAATCGTTTTTACCTTTTGCCCCAAACTATTAAACACCGTTAAGGTTACGTAACCCGATT
>CAZHIZ010000242.1:0-4313 GCA_964532875.1 uncultured Caldithrix sp.
TTTTTGAACGTCTATTCATTAGAACGCCTTGTACCATGCTACAATGTTCCCAAAATAAAAAACAAAAAAACACGGAAAACTATTCATTCCATTATTCTATTTAAAATTGTAACGTTTTGTACTACGGTACAGTACTCCGTAAAACCATTTTTTGGGTATTAATTATAAGAATACAAAAAGCAGCCATTTTTTATCGTCCATACTTCATCAAAGAAAGTTTACAGTGTAGAAAATGAAAGGATAACAAATAAAGTAGGCAAATTCATACTGGCCACCAGCTCATTTTTGGGTTGCGGGGCGCCAGTAACGTTTCAAAATCATTTTAATATTTTTGCAATCGGCGAATTCGCGATATACCGGGCATTGGCTGCAGTCTTCGTTACCGCAAACCGAATCCTTATTTTTTACAATCCAACACGGGTCTTCGGCATCAATATAAGCAGGGCATCGTTCTCTGTCTTGCAGCGAACAGTTTTTAATTTCCCAGCAAGGTAATGTAGAAAAGACCAATCGAATACCAGCCAAATTTAATCCTTTTTCAACGATCATTTTACGAATGCAAGCTATTCGCAAAATATCGACTTCGGTATAAGAACGATGTTTTCCTCTGCTCTTTTGAGGTAAGATCAGGCCTTTTTCTTCGTACAGACGTAAGGTTGCAACCGAAACATTAAACATTCGTGCAACCGTACCAATGGGGTACCTTTTCGAATTATCTTTTTTCATCTTTAAACTTATCCGTATGTAATATAAAAACAAGTCTCGGTATAAATCCTTTTATACCGAGACTCATTTTGTTACCATTTAAGTAAAGATAATAGGCCCTCCGGCAGCCTTCTCGTAAAATTCGCCGACGGTTAAAATGTCTTTTACTTCATCAACCAAATCATCTTTTTTAAGTTTAAACATATCCATGGCCAATTTACACGCAAAAATATTCCCCCCGGCATCACTAATCATCTCTAAGAATTCATCAACCGGTGGAATATCAAGTTTTTCCATCTCCCGTTTCATCATCCAGGTTGCGAAATTAGAAACACCCGGCATGGCCCCCAACAAGGTAGGGAAAGGAAATGTAATGGGCATTTTCAGCATGGGCATTGCCATATTTAAGGCCGGATTGCCAACGGTAGAAACCCGCAGCTTTTTCACCATTTTTTTTAAAAGAGCATTCAATCCGAAAAAAGTGAAAAATAGATTGGCTTCCATGCCTTCCATACGGGCTCCGTTGCCCATAATTAATCCGGGATAGACACCCTCCAACGATCCTTGGGCAATAACGATGGATACTTTTTTTATTTTTTCTTCAGCCATTGCTAACTCCAAACTTTAAATTTATACACAACCATGCGGTTTACTTAAGCCGGCAATTTTAGCCGCTTTTTTGGCTGGTGCACCCGGAAATAGCTGATACAGTTCTTTAGTCGGTATGCCTCCGGCATTTTTCATTCTTCGAATAGAAGGGACCTGCCCCCGTTCTTCAAAATCCTTTCGCATAAAACGAATAACTTTCCAATGGGCTTCCGTCAGTGTTTCTATTCCTTCCTCTTTAGCCAATTCAACGGCCATCTCTTCTGTCCAATCGTTAGGATTGACAAGAAAAAAGTCATCATCAAGTTTAACGGTCTTTCCTGCAATGGTTTTATCGGGCATAATAAACCTCCTTTTATTGAATTAAAAATTCACTTTATTTTTTTTGACTGCTTCGAGCCATATTTTTAATAAATTCCAGCGAGAAAGCGATACCTTTTTTCACCTCCGGATCTTTTAACTGTTTAAGCAACCACATTAGCGAAACATCTTTTTGAGTATCGATATCCATATTCTTAAAAAAGTCTAAGGCATTATTCATGGAACCCAACATTTCGGGTTGAGTCATGTTTTTAATTGTTAATAAGATGGAGGCAATATTTTCACGCAATAGGCGGACATCATCTACTGTAAAGGTTGTTACAATCGTATCGATGATCTTCAAGGCCTCGGCAAAAAATTCAAAATAACCTTTGCGATCCAATTCATTCAGGGTCCTTAATAATTCGTCAAAAATTTCCTTGCCTATTGGTCGTAAATCCTGAAAAAGGTCCGCCGCACCTTCTACCTGAGTTAACATTTTGTTTAAGTTGCGCGTATTGCGCAATAATTTTTTACCGAGATGCAACAGATCGGAAGAATCAAAATAGGAAGACACTTCTTCCAATTCTTCTACGGCAGCATCAAACATATCTCTGGCGATTAAAGCAAGATCGCTTTTCAATTCTTTTATTTCTTTTTGATGTGCCTGATATTCTTGCATTTGACTGGAAATAAAATCCAGCTTTCGATTAATTTCTCTTATTTCTACTTCTAATTTTTTGTTTTCCATAGTTATTGCCTCTTTTTACCTGCCATATTCATTTGTGCTTCAATGGGCAACTCAGCCCCTTTTAACAACAGATTCCAATAAACCCAGCGAAATGTCATTTTTCCCCAGTGATTCATACGTGTTTCTTGCAGCAAAGAGAACGGCCCGATGCCGGGTAACGGATACTTTCCAGGAAGGGGTTCCACGTCATAATTGAAATCGATTAAAATACCTTTCCCAAAACCAGATTCAATGTAGCAATTGGCATGACCGTCAAACGCTGGTTTTAAAGGTCTCTTATCAATGAAACGCAGAATATTTTCGAATAAAACTTCGGCTTCGAAGTGTGCGACCGATCCCGCTTTGGAACTTGGTAAATCAGTGGCATCACCGATAACAAAAATATTTTCATAGTTTTTGGATTGTAATGTGTGCTTATCCGTGGGAATAAAATTCAAATCATCACCCATACCGGAATCGGCAATTACCTTTGATCCCATGTTAGTAGGAATAGTGACCAGCAAGTCGTATTCGATTTCATGATTTTCCCAATCAACAATTTTATTGTTTTGATAATCAACACGGGCAACTGAAAAATCGGGATGCAATTTAATATTCTTTTTTTCCATAAACTGGCCCAAAAATTTGGCTGCAATCGGTTTGGTAAAAGCGCCGGGTAAAGGTGTCACAAATTCAATTTCAACTTTATCGCGGATGCCCTGTTCAGTAAAATACCAATCCGCTAAAAAGACAAATTCCAGTGGAGCCACGGGGCATTTGATTGGCATTTCCACAATATTCAACACCATTTTTCCGCCTTCCCAATACTTCAAAAAATTTCGCAGAGCCGTGGCACCTTCGATGGTGTAAAAATCAAAAATATTCTTATGCCAGGCTTCCTCTTTCATCCCCTCGGTTTCTTCGGGATGAATTTGCGTTCCGGTTGCAATAATCATTAAATCATAGGTCAATACGCGTCCGTTTTTGAGTTTTACCCGATTTTTCTCCGGTTCGATTAATTCAATTTTGGAAATGATAACTTCCACTCCTGACGGGAAAAAATCGCGTTTCGGCTTTTTGACCTCTTCTGGAGTGTAAATTCCAAAAGGAATAAACAGAAAACCAGGTTGGTAGTAATGCGTCTCATGCTCATCTACCAAAGTAATATTCCATTCGTTTTTGTCGAGCACGGGCGCCAACTTATTAACCATCATAGTACCTGCAGTTCCGCCACCAAGGACTAATAGATGCTTCATAAAGTATCCTTTCGTTTATTTTGATCTTCCTTTTTGTGTCCGAAAATAATTTCTTTTAACTTGCTACAATTGAATTCTATTTTATAAACCGCGCAGGAACGGCAATCTTCCAAACGACATTTAAGCCCCTTATTCGAAGCAGCCCAACAAGGGCCGACGGCATCATAATAAGCAGCACAACTTCGGCATTGACTATCAAGCCCTCCCTTAAATTCCCAGCATGGGATGAAAGACATAATCCGCTTAATACCCTGAATATTAATTTTATTTTCAGTAATCATTTTGCGTACACACTGCAATCTTTCCAGATCATGAGCCGAAAACAAACGATGTCCATTTTTCGCTTTAAAAGGTAACACCAAGCCTTCTTGTTCATACAAACGAACGGTCTGTACCGTAATTCCTAATTTTTTGGCCACAATACCTATTGATAAAACCGGTTCGTATTTATCCAAACTACTCACTAATTTGATACCTATATTTCTTTTTATAGCTTTCCTACATTTCAAAATATAGCTTACAAGCATTATGCCAAAAAACATATATTACAATAACATATTGTTTTTTATGAAATTTCATTTTTGGGCCAAATATAAAATTTCCCAATTTTAGAAATTTTAAATGAAAAGTTATTAATAATAGGAATTTAGAAGGTCAATTTGGAACGTAAGCAATTAATTAAATTTCGCCTTATGGCATTTAATGAACCTGATAAA
>CAZHIZ010000243.1:0-4312 GCA_964532875.1 uncultured Caldithrix sp.
TGCCGGACAGGCCGTAGCCTTTGAACAGGTGCCCGTACTTTTTGTAGGCTTTGTCGAACAACACGGCTTCTACCAGTCCTTCGCGATCTTCTAAGGTAATGAATTTCATCATGGTTTTGTTTTTAGTTTCCACGCGGCGCATGGTCACCAGCCAGCCCACAAAGGTCACGCGCTTGTTTTTGTGCCGTTCCAGTTCCTGTGACGAAACCGGCCTGATGCGAGCAATCTGATCTTCGTACAAAACCAGCGGATGATCGGTAACGGCAAAGTCCAGCAGCTCCAGTTCGTTTAAAATTTTCTGGTAGCGATTGTAAGGCGCCAGGTCCACGTCGGCGCTTAAAAAGGCGCTGAACGCCACCTGTTTTTTGTTTTTAAAATAGATTTCGTTCATTAAAAGCAGTTTGGGCTCGTTAGGCAACAGGGCATTCAGGGCGCCGACCTTAATCAAATGGCGCGCTTCTTTTTCCCCGGCGCGCGTGCGCTGCAAAAAATCGAACAAATCCTTAAACGGGCGCTTTTGCCGTTCTTCGATGATGCGCTTCACCGTACGCTCGCTCAGTTCGAACACCGTGGAAAGGCCGACGCGAATGCCATTGCCCTCGCAGGTGAATTCGGCCTGCGAATGCGTCACGTCCGGCGGTAGCAGGGGAATGCCCAGGCGGCGCGCTTCTTCCACGTAGGCTGCACGACGGTAAAAGCCGCCCTGATTATTGAGCACGGCGCACATGTATTCCACGGGAAAGTAGTATTTCAAAAAAGCCGTCTGGTAGGCGATGGTGCCGTAGGTGGCCGAGTGCGCCTTGTTAAAGCCGTAGCCCACAAACTGCGCTAAAAAACGCCACACCGCCTCGGCCTGCGCCTGGTTCAGTCCTTTGTTTAACGCGCCCTGAATAAAGGCCGAACGCAGAGTCAAAAATTCCTTTTTGCTGCGCGATTTGGTCATGGCCCGGCGTAAAATATCGGCCTGACTGAGCGACAGCCCGGCCACGGCGTGCGCTACCTTGAGCACCTGCTCCTGATAAATGATCACGCCAAAGGTCTCTTCGAGCGGTTCCTTTAGAGACGGATGCACGTAGGCGGTTTTTTCCAGCCCGGCGCGCCGTTTGATGTACACCTCTTTCATGCCGCTGCCCGAGGCGCCGGGACGAATGAGCGCCACAGCCGTGATCACGTCGTCCACGCTTTCGATCTGCATCTTTTTGAGCAAACCGCGCATGGCCGGACTTTCCAGTTGAAAACAGCCCATGGTTTGGCCGGAACGAATGAAAGCGGTGACCTCCGGATCGTCTTCGGGAATGGTGCGCAAATCCAGCGGCGAAAGCTCGGCGCTTTTTTTGAGCAACAGTTGCGCCTTAAGCTGCTGCAGGTCGGCGCCGTGCCGTTCCTTAATCGATTTCAGGCAATCGGTGATGATGCTTAAGGAACGCACGCCCAGCAAATCCATTTTAACCAGCCCCAGCTTTTCAATGGAATACATGTCGTACTGCGCAATGACGATCTCTTTACCGGCGACCTCCAGCGGCACGTGGTGCGTGATCTGATCCGGCGCGATGATCACCCCGCCGGGATGGATGGACAGATGACGCGGAAAGTCGGCAAGGCGTCGTGCAATGCGCATGATCTCTTCGTACAGGGCCCGGTTGTAGCGCAGTTCTTTAAGCTCGGGCAGGGTGTTGATGGCTTCTTCGATTTGATCGATGTGCCGGTGGGGCAGGTATTTGGTGATTTTGGCGATCTCGTCTTCGGGCAGGCCGTAGGCTTTGGCCACATCGCGCAGGGCCGAACGGTTCTGAAAGGTGTTAAAGGTGCAAATCATGGCCGTGCGCTCGTGACCGAAGCGCTCGTACACATATTTGAGCACGCGGTCGCGGTTCTTCCAGCAGATGTCTAAGTCGATGTCCGGCGGATCGCTGCGTTCGGGGTTGAGAAAGCGTTCAAAATACAGGTTATGGCGCATGGGATCGACCTGGGTAATGCCCAGCACGTAAGCCACCAGGCTATCGGCCGCCGAACCGCGTCCCACGCAGGGAATGTGTTCGCGACGGCAAAAATCCACAATGTCTTTAACGATCAAAAAGTACTCGGCAAAGCCCAGTTGATGGATGGTTTCTAACTCGAATTCCAGACGTTTGATTACCTGCGGCGTCAGGGGCTGGTAGCGTTCGTTGGCGCCGGCAAAGCACTGCTTCCACAAGTAGGAAAAACTGCTTTCGCCTTGGGGGATTTCAATGGAAGGAAAGATGGGCTTGCCCAGTTGAAATTCAAAGGCGCACTGCCGGGCGATGGCTTGCGTGTTGCTCAGGGCCGTGGGGAAGGCTTTGAACAGGGCTTGCATCTCTTTGGTCGATTTCAAATACTGCTGGGACGAACCGGCGGTGGCCACCTGTTCCAGCGTGCTGTTGGCGTCGATGGCGTGCAGAATGCGGCGCAGGTACCAGTCGTTAGCTGAAATAAAGTGTACGTCGTTGGTGGCCACCAGTTCGGTTTGGGTTTCGGCGGCGATGTCGCGCAGGCGCAGGTTGACCAGCAGGTCCTGATTGGAAAAATGCTGCATTTCCAGGTAAAAGTTCTTGCCGAACCAATTTTTCAGACGCTGAATTTCGAGTAGGGCCTGATCGATCTGTCGTTTGCGGAGCAGGTGGTAAATTTTGCCCTTGTGCCCGCCGGAAAGGACGATGAGACCCTCGGTCAGCGGTTTTAGATCATTGTAGGTCAATTTGAAATGGCCATGTCCGCCGCGCAAACGGCCGATGGAGATGAGCTGAGACAGGTTGCAGTAGCCGGTTTCGTTTTGCACCAGAAAGAGTAGATGAAAGCCGTCGTTCATGGTCAGCTCCGCGCCGATAATCGGCTTTAATCCGTAGTCTTTCGCCTGCCGGTAAAACTCCACCGCGCCGTACAGGGCGTTGTGGTCGGTTAGGGCCAGCGCCTTAAAGCCGGCTTTTCTGGCGGCGATGACCAGCTCCTCGGGCGAGGGCACGCCGTCCAGCAAGCTGTAATAACTGTGCGTGTGCAGGTGAACAAAGCTGTTCATGGTTCTCATTCGTCCTTTTCTGCCTGTGTCATTCGGAGTCCCGGCTTCAGCGGCGGCGAAAAATCCTTTCTAAGTCACAAAGGAATTCTTCATTTCGTCCCGATGCTCGGGATTTCGTTCAGAATGATAATCACCATAAAGTAGACGTACGTACACCATAATTTAAAAAATTGAAAAATAAAAGCAAGGAGAAAAAAGCCGGTTTGCAGGGAAAATAGATACTGAATGATAACTACGGAATTTGATATTTAATGGATGAATATAAAAGTTCCTTAAATGAAAATTAAAACATCCGAACATGTTTTTTAACGGGTATGCTGTTGGAGAAAAGATAAGGCGTTAAATAGAATGCTTCTGCGTCAATCTTCCCGCAAATTCATGCCGAAAATAAAGATAATCACCAAAAAAATGAGCACGAGGAAATTGGTGTAAACAAATATCCATTTTAACGTTGTAATCCAACCTCCGATTGAAGCTGCCTGCTGGACGCTATCGGGGAATCCCAGGGTCATCCACAATTCGAAAACGTTCTCCAGGTAATCCGAAACTACGGCAAAATAGGGTAGTGTTTGCAATATTTTAATGAATCGTTTGTGCAAGTGAATGCGTTCTCCCAGGTAAGTAAAACTCATCCAAAAAAGCAAACCGTACACTAGCGGATAAACCATATCCAAAAAGATAGTCCACTGATAAATTTCTCTTCCGGCGGAGCCGTAATCGGTGAGCAGGGTCATCGCTTCCGTGCTGTTGTAATGAAAATACAAGTCAAGTATGGTATTTAAACCGCAAACATTTTTCAGTTGAATAAACATAAATTGAAAAGCCGCCAGGCAAAGGAGCCAGAGGGCAAAGATAATTAGAAAATTTTTACGAGTTAAAAATCGTCGAGACGGAAACATAAAATGCAAACCTTTGGAATATTGTGGCAAAAATGAAATATTTTATTTCGGTAAAAGATACATTTCAAAATAAGAATTGGAGAAATAAATGTCAAAAGGTTTTTGTGGTTTTTCACCGTACCATTTTTTCATTTTCGAATGGTACATAGGGTGAACAGGAACCGGGAATTCTAAATCCCGCTTTTGAGGGACCGGTTACTCTTCACCCTTAAGGCTTAACTTTAGATTAATTTTGTTTTAGTGTGATTTCCTGTGCTAACTATTCACCTTCTACGAATATGAAAATTGGTGGATGGAACGTTGCGAGGCTACAAAAATAGAACTTCTACGATGTTCCGGATTTTTGTTCAACAAGAAAAGAAATCTAAAATCGAAAATA
>CAZHIZ010000244.1:0-4224 GCA_964532875.1 uncultured Caldithrix sp.
AGCGTGCCCGCGTACAAACCTCCATCCACCTGAATCGTCGTTCCCGTAATGTACGAAGCCTGTTGCGAAGCCAGAAAGGTGATAAGGGCGGCCAAATCCTGCGGTTGACCAAGACGACGCAAGGGAATTTTTTCTTCCCATTGCGAGAGCACATCTGCACGAGTGGCGCCTTCTTCTTCCCGCTTGCGGATAATCCGTTCCAAACCCTCCGTTAAATGGTAACCCGGTGCTACATTGTTGACGGTAATCCCGAAAGGACCCAGCTCCATGGAGAGCGATTTGGCCAGTCCCACCACGGCCAGACGCAAGGCATTGGAGTAAATCAAACGTTCCACCGGGGCCTTGACCGAGATGGAAGTGATGTTAATAATGCGTCCGAATTTTTGTTTTTTCATGTGCGGTAATACGCGACGAATGCTGCGTACGACCCCCATGAAGGTGACATCGTACCAGTAATGCCATTCTTCATCCGTGGTTTCTTCAAAGCCCTTCACCGGAGGCCCTCCGGCGTTGGTAATTAAAATATCGGCACCCTGCAAAAAATCCATTGCCTCGTCCATGAACGACCGGAGAGCGGATGCATCGTGAATATCGGTGCTGCGGGCAAACACAGAAACTTGAAAGGTGTTCCGGATGGCCTGTGCCGTTTCTTGCAAAGCGGTATCTTCTCTGGCGCAAAGAGCAAGGTGGCATCCTTCCGCGGCCAAAGCGCGGGCAGCCGCCTGGCCCAATCCTTTACTTGCCGCCAGAACAATGGCTGTCTTGTTTTTTAATCCCAAATCCATTTTGCCTCCTTAAAATTTTGATCATTTTGTGATGCACTTTACACAACTCATTTGGTTTTAAAATTAATCCGTTTTAACTTAGTTATCATAAACTGGGAGAAAGTTATTAAATATTTCGTGAAGACGAAACAAAAATAAAACGGAGCGGAAAGTCCTTTTAAAGGGTTCATTTTTGAATTTCGGGAGAACGTCAATGAAAAACATGATTCGTATTGCCAGCGGGCAAGGCTATTGGGGCGATCGGTTCGACGCACCGATCGATCAGGTGCGGGAAGGGCCGATCGATTATTTGGTAATGGATTATTTAGCCGAAGTAACCATGTCCATCATGCAGAAACAAAAATCACGCGATCCCAATATGGGCTATGCCAAGGATTTTGTGCGTTTGATGGAAGAATTACTACCGGATCTGGCTGAGAAAAAGGTCCGGCTAATTACCAATGCCGGCGGCGTAAACCCCATTGCCTGTATGATTGCCGTACGCGATATTGCCGAGCGCAAGGGCTTAAAAGGTCTGCGTCTGGCTGCCGTTTACGGGGACGACATCCTTAACTATTTGGACGGCATGATTGCCTCGGGTAATGCTTTAAAGAATATGGAAACCGGCGAAGATATCTCTCTTATCCGGGATCGAATTAGCAGTGCCAATGTGTATTTTGGAGCCAGACCCATTGTAGAAGCTTTAAATCAGGGGGCGCAGATCATTATTACAGGACGCGTGACGGATACGGGCTTAACCCTGGCACCGATGATTTATGAGTTTGGCTGGCAATGGGACGATTGGGATAAATTAGCGGCAGGCATTGTGGGCGGCCACATTAATGAATGCGGGGCTCAGGCCAGTGGCGGCAATTTTTTGGCCGGCTGGAAAGAAGTACCCAACATGGAACGCATCGGTTTTCCCATTGTGGAAGCGCATCCCGACGGCACCCTTGTTATCACCAAACACGAAAGTTTAGGCGGTTTGGTGGATGAACGCACCGTTAAAGAGCAATTGGTTTACGAATTGGGAGATCCGACCGAATACATTACGCCGGATGTCGTTGCCGATTTTACGTCCATCCGATTGCAGCAGGATGGGCCCAATCGGGTGAAAGTATTTGACGTAAAAGGCAAACCTTTTACCGAATTCTACAAAGTTTCGATTTCCTATTTTGATGGCTACACCTGCATCGGGCAATTAACTTACGCCTGGCCCGAGGCCCTGGAAAAAGCGAAAAAAGCCGACGAAATCGTGCGTAAGCGTATCGAATATCTGGGGTTGGAATTCGATGAAATTCACACGGAATTTTTAGGCTACAATGCCTGCCACGGCACAACGGCGCCGCCCATTGCGGATCCCAATGAGGTGGTTTTTCTGATCGGAGTGCGGGGCCACAATAAAAAGCATCTGGAAACATTTGCGAACGAAATCGTTCCGCTGGTGTTAACCGGCCCGCCTGCCGTTACGGGCTTTGGCGGCGGTCGGCCCAGGGTGCGGGAAGTAATTGCCTATTGGCCGGCTCTTTTACGTAAAGAAGCCGTTTCCCCCAAAGTGTTAACCATTGATGTGCAATAGGCTTTAAAGGAGAATTGAAAATGAAAGTGCAACTCATTCGTCTGGCCCACGGACGTTCCGGAGATAAAGGCGACACCTCGAATGTGGGTGTCATTGCGCGCAAACCTGAATATTACGACATTCTGAAACGTGAAGTGACACCCGAGCGGGTTAAAGCCCATTTCGGGGAGATGGTGAAAGGGCCCGTAGAACGTTTTGAATTGCCCAATATCGGTGCATTGAATTTTTTATTACACAATGCCCTGGGTGGTGGCGGCACCATCACCTTAAAGCATGATGCGCAGGGCAAAACGATGAGTACGGCTTTGTTACGTATGGAAATTGATGTGCCGGATGATTTGTTCGATTAAAATTTTACTTACATGCGTTTCTTCCGCTCATTTCAAACGAAGCTTCGATAGTGTGATAGGGGCTAATTTTAGGCCGAATTTAGTCGATAAACGATAACAGACAGTTAGTTTGTTGTTTTTAAAACGATTGGTTTCGGAATTTAAAGTGCAAATTAGGAGTTTTTAGTATGATTCGAATCGTATCCGCTTTGATATTGATCGCCGTTCTGATTGGCGCCTGTTCCTACCCCCAGCCGAACGATGCCATTCCACCGATGGTGGCCGTCATTTACCCGTATGAAGGTGCCGTGGTATCGGATAATATCAAGATCAATATTCAGGCTTCGGATAATAATGAAGTTAAATCCGTCTGGTGTTATGTGGACGGTCAGGAGATCGGGCGACTGGACAAAGCCCCCTATCTCATTCCGCTCAACATCAACAATTACGAAAAAAAGGTGACGCATGTTCTGGTTGCCGCGGCTAAAGACAAAGACGGCAATATCGGCTATTCGGCCAATATTAATTTTGTCATTGCCGATAGTAAAGATATCGTCAAACCGACCGTGGCCATTTTGAATCCCCAGAGCGGTCAGGTGGTGGAAGGGATTGTCAATGTGGTTGCACGTGCCGAAGACGATCGCTCGGTGCAAAAGGTGCGTTTTTACATCGACGGGCAGTTAAAAGATTCCACCGCTTCGTATCCGTACATGTTTAATTGGAACACGGCCGGTTATTCCGATTCAACGGCACATACCCTGTATGCGGAGGCCATTGACGGGGGAAACAACAATGCTTTTTCGCCGGTAGTTACCGTAACGGTGTATCGCCGGAGCGGCCCTCTGGCCGACAACGCGGCACCGCGCGCTCTGTTTCTTTATCCCATCGCCGGGGAAACGGTACAGGGAAACGTGCGGGTTTCCGTGGATTTGCAGGACAATGTGGGGGTGACCCATGCCGAGTTTTTTGTGGACGGCGCTTTGACCAATGCACAGGATAATCCGGATTCCCCTTGGATTTTTCAATGGGATACCGATACGGTAGCCGATACGGTGGCTACGCGGCATTCTTTGTATGTGAAGGCCTACGACAAAGCCGGGAATGTGGGGACTTCGGGATTAATGATTGTAACGGTGGCTGCTAAATAGGGCTGACCGAAGAATAAATTTGTTAAATTAAAAAACGGCGGAAGAAAGCATGTGAATTTGTTTTTCCCGCCGTTTTTTTTTAGTGCTGCCTTTGCCGGGTTAGGAATTGGGAACTGGGAACTGGGAATTGGCCCCGCAATAGCGGGATTTTCAATCCGTCAGTGGCCGGATTTGCAATCAGTCAAAAGCCTGATCTTCGATCCGTCAAGAGCCGGATCTTCGATCAAGTTGTTGACTTATTCAAGCTCTGCAGTGATCTGTGAAATTTGCGCGAAAACCCACCCCCGCCTCTCCCTGCGAATTTCGCAGGGAGGGGAGCTACATTATTGTGGAGCAGCAGAGTTTGGCAAGAGTCACCAGAACTTATCCCCTTCCCTGCCGATGTCGGTAGGGAAGGGTGCCCG
>CAZHIZ010000245.1:0-4178 GCA_964532875.1 uncultured Caldithrix sp.
AGGAAATTTAAAATGACTTTAATACCCGAATGGATGTCAAATGTACATCCGCTAATTGTCCACTTTCCCGTTGCACTATTGGTAGTGGCTATTTTTGCTGATTTTTTGAGCTTGATTTTAAAACGTTACTCCTGGATTCGTCCCGCCGCATTATGGCTTTATGTCTTCGGTGCATTGGGAACCATTGCCGCCTACATTAGCGGCAAGCAGGCCGCCGACGTGGTGCATTTTCCTGCGGCAGCCTATTCCGTTATTGCTACCCATGCCGATTTGGCCTTGTACACCATGCTCTTTTTTAACGGCTACGCGTTGATTCGGCTTTTCGTTGCCTGGAAAAAATGGGATCAAAAAAACGTGCTGGCCATCATTCTGTTTTTGGTAGCCGCGGCCGGTTCCGGCCTGGTGCAACAAACAGCCGAGCATGGAGGGGAACTGGTTTTTCGTTACGGTGTGGGTACCAACACACAACCCAAAGCCATTGAAAGCCAAACATCAAATGTAAATCAATCGGGGGCAAAAATCGAAATCACCGAAAACGGCTCCTGGCGTTGGCAAGCCGATTCCAGAGCGGATCGTACTTTCCGGGATAATTTTCGCCTTTTAATAGGGAACTGGAAAAATGTTTCCTTGAAGACAATTGAAGATCAAAACGGGAATTCGGTACTTGCGTTACAAGCCAATGGCCAAAAGACCTCGCTGTTTGCTTTCGGCCCGGCCTTGAATAATGTTCAAATTCGCACAAAAGTTAATGTGAACAAATTTAAGGGTCGCTTTTTATTGGAATATCATATCTCGTCCGACCTTAATTACGACTTTGTGGCGATTGAAAACGGACAGGCGCGTTTGGGTCGTGTGATAAACGGAGCGGTTAGGATTTTCGATAGCAGCCCGGTGAATACCGATAGTTGGTTTGTGCTTAAAGTCGTAAGCAGTAACGGGCATTTTCGCGGCTACGTGAATGACAAACTGATTTTGCACGGTCATGGGCAGGAATTGCCTGCCGGGCAAGTGGGGTTTGCCATGCGGGGTAACGGTATCGTTAAATTAGCAAATTTAGATGTCCTTTCTTTGGATGCTGAAATGCCAACGATGAATATGGGAGGCCAAACCATGTCCCATGATTCACCCGGTAATAGTTCTGGACATTAATAAACAGAAAAACAAACATTAATTTAAATGGAGAAATCATGAGTTATTATTATTCAACCACAATAAGCGGCGATTTTGAAGAGGCCGTTGAAAGAGTGAGCAGCGAGCTGCAAAAAGAAGGCTTTGGCGTGCTGGCCAACATCGATATTCAGGGCGCAATTAAGAAAAAATTAGGCGTGGACTTTCGTAAATACCGCATTCTCGGTGCTTGCAATCCGCCCTTCGCCATTAAAGCCCTAAAAGTGGAAGACAAAATCGGTACCATGCTGCCTTGCAATGTGGTGCTTCAGGAACTCGGCGATGGCAAAATTGAAGTCGCGGCGGTAAATCCCGTGCAATCTATGATCGGCGTCGGTAATGACGACTTGCTGAAAATAGCCGAACAAATCGGTGAGAAATTGCAAAAAGTTATTAAAGCATTGCAGTCTTAAATCATTAAAAAAAGGATAAAAAATGCATTATTTAGGTTTTGGACATCGCAGATACGACCGGATACGCAGACACACGTATGGCGGTTGCGGGCATCATGGTTATAACGATTGGCCCGAAGAAGAACGTTCAACCGGGCAAATAGCCTCTCCGTTGGATATTTTAAAACTGCGCTACGCGAAAGGTGAGATTACTAAAGAAGAATTTGAACGCATTAAAGAAGATTTAAATCGCTAAAACGAATTTCGAGATGTAAGGGACTAAACAAATCAATGAACATCTTCATTACTTCCACACACCCCACCATACAGGACAGGCGGGAAAACGATTCCCGCCCTGTCTTTTAAAATTTGGGTGCGCTGAAGTTTGCTCTGTTTATCCTTGTGTTGAAATGCATGTCATTTTTCAAATAGAAGGATTGGATGTGAAAGCAGATTATGAATTCGGGCGAAAATGTTGTATTTTTGAATGTGTTTTGTTTTAAACAAATTAACCTTAATAAGGAGTCATTTTTAATGAAACGAAGAGATTTTATGCAAACATCCACCATGCTGACGGCTGCCGCCGCTTTTTTACCGGCCAGCCTGCTAAGCACATCGGCCATGGCCGCCAACGTGCAAAAATTCCCGGCGCCACTCAAGCCGACTATGGACGGCGATGTGAAGGTTTTCCATCTGTTTATCGACATTCACATTCAGGAAATCGTACCCGGTTTTAAAATCCACACCCTGGCCTTTAACAATCAGGTGCCCGGGCCGGAAATCCGCGTCAAGCGCGGCGACAAAGTGCGTGTTATTTTCAAAAACAAAACCGAGCTGAATCACACCATTCACTGGCACGGCATGCACGTGCCCTGGCGCATGGACGGCGTACCGTACGTAACGCAGATGCCGGTCATGCCCGGACAGGAATTTGTGTACGAGTTTACGGCCGAACCGCAGGGAACCCATTTTTACCATTGCCACTGGGGAACGCTTTTGCATATGCAGGCCGGTATGTACGGCAGCTTAATCGTGGAAGAAGACGACGATCCCATCCGCAAGCAATTTCCCTATGAGCGCGAATACACCCTGCTTTATTCGGCCCACGATGTCAATTTTTTGCGCGAAGAGATGAACAGCATGCTGGAGCGCATGAAAGAGCGCATGTACCTGATGAAAACAGGACGCTTTAACAAAGAACGCTTTGCCGTGTTCGATACCAAGGAAGAGTTTGTGCAGGCCGTAAAAAACGGTTACCAGCCGCCTTACGTGGTCAACCGCCGGGCGCCTGCCGACCTACCTGTAGCCAATTGGTTTACAGTCAACGGAAAATCGTATCCCATGACGCCAAATTTGTATATCAAAAGCGGAGAGAATATTCGCGTTCGATTAATTAACGCCGGCATGGAAGAACACTACCTGCATTTACACGGACATGATTTCTGGCAAGTGGCCGACGACGGTTTACCCGTCCCTCAGCCCTGGCAGCGCAATACCCTACGTCTGAGTCCGGGAAAAACAACGGACATTATAATCGAAGGTAAGAATCGCGGTATCTGGACCTTCCACGATCACGATACGCGGCGCGTAACCAACAACGGCCTGTATCCGGGCGGCAATTTATTGGCTCTGGTGTACGAAGACCTGCCGGCCAAAGAGACCGAATTAAACATGATGGCCAAAAAGATGGGCTTAAAAAATCTGCCCATCGTGGCTCTGGATGAATAGCCGAACGTTTGAACGTTGATTAAAATATCAGGAGATGAATATGTATTTCATAAAAAAAATATTTCTATTCGTATGGCTAAGCGGCCTGTTTTACGGCGCTTTTGCTCAGGTCAGTCCGGAAATTCAGTTGGGCGCGCGTGGCGTGATGTCCTTTAATACCGATATCAGCGGCAGCCAAAAGGCCACCAGCGTCAACGATTTTTCCGACACCGGCCTGTTGCTGGGCTTTCGGCAAAAGCTGTACAACCGTTTTCGCGGCCAACTGGTCATCGGTCTGCAATTTCCGGACGCCGACTCCGACCTGGGGCAGGTCTTTTTTCATCAGACTTTTTTGCGCATCGAAGATCAAAAGAACATTCTTAAAATGGGGCGTACGCGGGTGCAAAGCGCATTAATTGAATTCCCCACCCTGCGCGACGACGACGCCCTGTTCCTTACCGACGTACTCAATCCCTTTTCGTCCGGAGAGAACACCGAAGACAACCAGTACGGTAACGTCATCGAAGCGGCGCATGTGTTTGCCCAGCGTTACTGGCTGCGTTTGCACGGCGAGCATTTTAACAAAACGCCGCAGCCGCCGGCCACGGCCGAAACAGATTTCAGCCTGAATGCCGTGGGCGCTTCGTTCGTTTACCGGGTGCCGGAAACGCAGCTCTGGAACCGCCCATTTATCCAGCAAATCGGTTTGGGTTTTAACAATTTTCTCACCGACCGCCGGGGTTACTCCAATCGCTTCGACAAAACCTTAAAAAATATCCTGGTTTCCGGCATTTTCAATCTCAAGCCCGATCCGATTTACTTTGTGGACGCTCGTTTTCAGGTGGTGTACAATCTGGGATTCAAAGAAGTAAAAACCGTTGGTTCGTTTTATGATTTAACGCGCGCCACGGC
>CAZHIZ010000246.1:0-4092 GCA_964532875.1 uncultured Caldithrix sp.
CCCCCCGAAGGGGACGGGCAGCCAGTGAGTGCTGACTACCCGCTGCTACTCGATAGGAGATAGGATTTTGAGTGCAGAAAATTACTTCCGATTTTTAGCTGATTGAGAGCAGAAAGACTTCCATGAAATAGAAAATCCGCGTAAGAAAAATAACTCACAGGAAGTACTTTTCTACTCTCAAGATACCACTCCCATCGATAGCATCTATATGAAATGTATTTGAAAGTACAAAAAGTTTATGTCCTTTTTTTGATTGCTCTGGACATTGTGAACTCTGCTTTCTTAGTCGTGGGGAAAACGTATTTCTTAAATCAAAATAGAAACTATTTTAAAAATAGATGGCAATAAAGGGAAATGTTCTTGTTTGCTTAAATTTCAAAATCATAGTACCCCTGGGGTGATTCGAACACCCGACACAAGGCTTAGGAAGCCTCTGCTCTATCCACTGAGCTACAGGGGCAAACAGCAACAAAACGAAATTAAATTTAAATTTTTATCATTAATAAAACAAATTTGATCTTTTCGAATTCCTTAAAAATGAATTAGTGTTTGAACATCGTACGATTTTAAACGGTCTCGGCCTTTTAAGAAATCCAATTCAATAAGAAAGCGAATGGCAACCACTTCCCCACCGCATTGTTCAATTAATTTGGCGGCGGCCAAAGCGGTTCCGCCCGTGGCCAATAAATCATCGATTAATAAAACCTTTTGCCCGTTTTCAACCGCATCCTGATGAATTTCCAGAGCATCGGTTCCGTATTCCAGGGCATATTCCTGACGAAATGTTTTGTAGGGCAATTTTCCGGGTTTACGAATGGGAATAAACCCGACGCCCAACTGTAAAGCTAATGCCGCTCCAAAAATGAAACCGCGGGATTCAATACCGGCAACTACTTGAATCGACTTATCGCTAATCGTTTCTCGGAAACATTCAATGGTTTCCGCAAATAATTTTGCCTCGGCCAAAAGCGGTGTAATATCTTTAAATTGAATACCTTCTTTGGGAAAATCGGGAACGGTACGTATGGCCCGGGCAATTTTTTCGATTTTTTCCTGCATCATTTTATTTTCCTTTAAAAAGTAACTTCAAATGAATCATACGTTGCTTCATCCGGAGACAGCGGCTGCATTTTCAAATTGGTAACATAGGCAAAAGCCGGACCGCGTTTGAGCTCCAGAACAAATTGATCGATATTTTCTTCTTCACCCACAGCCACAACCTCGACATCCCCGTTCGGTAAGTTGCGTACAAATCCGTTAATATTTAAACGATTGGCCGCCTCACGGGCAAACCATCGATACCCCACTCCCTGAACACGTCCTTGAACGATGATGTGTAATGCTTTTTTCATGACAAAATTTTCAACATCTCTTTAATAGCTACTTCCGCGGACGGTACTTTAATAATATTTTCCGAGATATCCCACGTTTGCAATCCGATTACCGGTTTTCCCAGTTGCAAAGCAAGTGCTATTTCGGAAAGTGTCCCGTAACGCCCGTCAATTGCGATAACCACTTCCCCGGCCCGCACAACTAACAAATTTCGGGCAATTCCCAATCCGGTGGGAATGGCCACGTCAATAAAAGGGTTGGCAAATTTAGGATCGTCGTGCATTAAAATTCCGACGGTTAAGCCGCCTTCTTCTTTGCAACCACGAGCGGCGGCTTCCATGATACCGCCCATTCCACCGCAAACAATTCCGTAACCACTGCGCGCAATTAACCGTCCCAATTGCTGTGCTTCAAGCAATAATTCCCGCGAAGCTTCCCTGCCCCCCACAATGCTGATCAATTTCTTCATAATCTTATTCTATTCCTGTTCGATTCCATTTTGAAATTTTCCCGACTTCAAACTTAGGGATAAATTCTCTGCATGAGACGGGGGAACGGAATGGTTTCGCGCACATGTTTCACACCGGTAATCCAGGCCACCGTTCGTTCGATACCCAGACCAAATCCCGCATGTGGTACGGAACCGTAACGGCGCAAATCCAAATACCATTTAAAGGCCTCTTCACTTAAATTGTGTTCACGGATACGTTGTAGTAATGTGTCGTAATCATCCTCACGTTGAGAGCCGCCGATGATTTCCCCGTAGCCTTCGGGGGCCAGCATATCCATAGCCAAAGCAAATTGCGGTTCTTCGGGATCGCGTTTCATGTAAAACGCTTTCACTTCGGCCGGATAATGATGCACGATTACGGGCTTTTCAAACTGATCGGAAAGTACGGTTTCGTCGGCTCCGCCGAAATCATCCCCATAAGTGAACTCAACTCCGTTTTTCTTTAAAATTTCCACGGCCTCGTTGTAATGAATTTTAGGAAACGGTGGTGTCACTTTTTCCAATTTGCTCGTATCTCGTTCCAAAACTTTGAGTTCCTGTTCACGATTTTTTAGCACGGTTTGCACGATGTAGGAGACAAATTCTTCAGCCAATTGCATATCGTCCTGCAAATCAAAAAAAGCAACTTCCGGTTCGATCATCCAGAATTCAGTTAAATGGCGTCTGGTCTTCGATTTCTCGGCCCGAAAGGTCGGCCCAAAGCAATACACCCGCCCGAAGGCCATGCAGGCCGCTTCGGCGTACAATTGACCGCTCTGGGTCAAATAGGCCGGATTACCGAAATAATCGGTTTTAAACAACGTGGTCGTGCCTTCGGCGGCATTGGGCGTAAAAATAGGAGAATCGACCTTAATGAAATCACGGTTATTAAAAAAATCCTGCGCCGCTTTGATAATTTCATGTCGAATACGCAGGATGGCATGTTGCCGTTTGGATCGAATCCACAAATGGCGGTGATCCATTAAAAAGTCCACCCCGTGTTCTTTGGGAGTAATGGGATAATCTTTGGCGATTTGAATGATTTCGATATCACTGACATGCAGTTCGTAGCCGATGGGAGCCCTTTTGTCGGCCACCAATTTACCGCTTACGCGCAACGAAGTTTCCTGGGTTAATAACTCCGTGCGTTCGAATACGTCTTGCGAGACTTCGCTTTTTACCACTACGCATTGAATAATGGCAGAGCCGTCGCGTACCAGTAAAAAGCGGATTTTACCGCTGGAACGTTTATTGTAAAGCCACCCCTGTATGGTTACTTCCTGATTTTCGTATTGTCCGGATTCGCTGATGCGTATGATCTTAGCCATTCCCATAGTCCCTTTCATTTAATAGGCCGATGTTCGTAACATTTGTTATGCTTTTCCCAAAAAACAAATATAATCATCCTGACAAATCTAAGCAAGATAAGTAGCGGACAGGAATGGCACGGTGAGGTGGTTTGCATTTAATTGTTCACAGGCGGAAAAAGCTTCCGGAAGAATTTTGCATTCCGGAAGCTCTGCAAAAATGGAAGCGAGATGGCTTTATTTGTCCGATTTTTGCGATTCGTGTTTACCTTGTAAAAATGTCATTAACAGATTTACATCGTCTTCCGAACCGATGTACAGGGGAACACGTTGGTGCAGTCTTTCCGGCACGATATCCAGAATGCGCTTTGTGCCGTCGGTGGCTTTACCTCCGGCCTGCTCCACAATAAAAGCCAGGGGGTTGGCTTCGTACAACAGACGCAGCTTACCACTGGGGGCTTTGCTGCTTGGCGGATAGAGAAAAATACCGCCATATAGTAAATTGCGGTGGAAATCGCTGACTAAAGAACCGATGTATCGTGAATTCATGGGACGGCCGGAATTCCCATCGACTTGTTTAATGTAACTGATGTACTGGCGCACGCGCACATCCCAAAATCCGTAATAACTTTCGTTTACGCTGTAGATTTTCCCTTTTTTAGGGATGCGGATATTGGGATGCGAAAGTACGAATTCTCCGTAGCTGGGGTCTAATGTAAAACCGTAAACCCCGTTACCGGTGGTGTAAACCAACATGGTACTGGAACCGTAAATAACGTAACCGGCGCAGACCTGTTTGTAGCCCGGTTGCAGAAAATCCACTTCTGTGCCGGGGCGACCTTCAGGCGTTACGCGGTGATAAATGGAAAATATGGTACCCACGCTCACATTGGCGTCAATATTGGATGAACCGTCCAGAGGATCAAAGGCGACCACATATTTGCCTAAGGGGTATTCGTCCGG
>CAZHIZ010000247.1:0-4088 GCA_964532875.1 uncultured Caldithrix sp.
CACCAACCGGTTCTCGAGTGTTCCGACGAAGGAGGAACGTATCGAGAGAACCGTGGTGCCGTTGCCTCGATACGCTCTCCGGCTCAGACGGAGGGCACTCGGCAACCGGATGGCAGTAGCGGAAGAATTGGTCTTCATTGCCGGGGATAGATCCCCAAAATTTTTGTGGAGGCCCTTTAATCCACGAGCTAAAGCTCATGGCAATTCAGCCAGCCGCAATTCGATTCTTTATTGGGGCCGGTCTGTCGGGTGTTTCCACTTCATCGAAATACTCGGAACCCAGACCTAAAAAAGTTTCAACTCAGATCGATGTAACCATTCAACCGTTCAACTATTTCCCAATTAGCTGTGTCCCCGTTGCTCTGGGAAGTTCCTGCATTTTATGGGTGGAACTTGTCCGGAGGTAGCCTTCTCTGTTCGGATCAAGAATCAAGGATAAATGATACGTTAGTAGAAAGGAACAATCCGCTTCTCAAGTGTTCCTTACTGTAAATCGTTAAATTTCTTGGCTTATCATTTTTTAATTTTGTATTTTTCAGCCGTCTGAAAGCTTGCGCTAAAAAAATCATTAGGGTAAGAACGGAAAAGAGCATCATGGTCAATTTGGGTAAAATAAATTGTTTCGAATTAAAATGAACGACGAGAAAATCATCGAAATCGGGAAAAAAGTCATTCGCATTGAACGGCAGGAATTGGCGGCGCTTGAAGATCGTATTGACGAGCGTTTTGCCCGCGCCGTTGACCTTATTTTAAAATGTAAAGGTCGGGTAATTGTGACCGGTATGGGGAAATCCGGTGCCATAGGGAAAAAGATTTCGTCAACATTGGCCAGTACGGGTACGACTTCGGCTTTTTTACATCCGGCGGAGGGCATTCACGGCGACCTGGGAATGGTGCACAAAGATGACGTGATTATCGCTATTTCCAAGAGCGGGGAGACCTCGGAATTACTGAATCTGTTGCCTTCGTTTCGTCGGCTGGATGTCCCGGTCATTGCCATGACCAGTCGCTCCGATTCCACTCTGGTGCGCTATTCCAAAGTTTGGTTGGATATCAGCGTTAAAGAAGAAGCCTGTCCTAACGATCTGGCACCCACGGCCAGCACCACGGTTACCCTGGCCCTGGGCGATGCCTTAGCGGTTGCCTTGTTGGAAGCGCGCGGTTTTTCTGCGGAAGACTTCGCTCTTTTGCATCCTGGCGGCAGCCTGGGCAAAAAATTGCTCATGCGTGTTTCCGATTTAATGGAAACTGGTCCCAATTTACCGTATTGTTTTAAGGAAGATCTTATGCAAAAGGCCATCATGGAAATGGCGCATAAACGCGGTATCTGTCCGGTTGTGGACCATGACCTGCATCTGATCGGGGTTATTACCACCGGTGACCTTAATCGATTGATCGAGAAAACGGAACATATTTTTCACATTCCGGTAACAAATGTAATGAATCCCAATCCCAAGTTCATTCATCAAGACGATTTGGCGGCCATTGCGTACAAAGAAATGGAGAAGTATCGCATCATTGCCATGCCGGTATTGGATGAAAAGGAACGATTGGTAGGGGTCATTCATTTGCACGATTTAATGCAAGAAGGTATTACGCCATGAAATACATGAAAGCAATCGTCTGGATTTTCTTAATCGGGATAATAACCGCTTGCAGTTCCGATCAGCCTCAGGCCGGGCAAACTTCCGCACAACAGGCCTTTCCGGATCAGGAAAGCTGGAATGCCAAAGTTCTGATCACCCGTAACGGAAAAACCGTGGGTGTTTTAAAAGCCGGACACGTACAAAAATTCAGCAAAAAAAATATCACTTTGTTAGGGGATTCCATTAAGGTTGATTTTTACGACGAACAGGGGCATCACAAATCCGTATTGACGGCTTTGGGTGGAAAAGTTAATGACGTGAATCAGGACATGGAAGCCTACGGTCATGTGAAAGTGGTTTCGGATAGCGGATTGACCTTGTACACCGACACCTTAAAATGGGATAATCGCCAACAAAAAATCTATTCCGATGTGCCCATTATGTTGACGACCGATCAGAACGATACACTTTACGGCGATAAATTTAAATCGAGTCCGGATTTAATGAATTACGAAATCGAAAATCCGCACGGAAAAAGTTCCAAGAAAATCAATATTGAGTAATTGATGGTGCGTACGGTATTTCTCCTGAGTTTATTGGCTATGTTTTTGCCCGGAGCATCGGATAACGGACTGCAATTGGTACATGCCGATCGACACATCGGGCAAAAGATAAACGGTGAGCAATTGCGCATTTTCGAAGGAAATGTGTATTTTGAACAAGATACCTTGCAAATGTGGTGTGATCGTGCCGTGATGCACGAACAAAAAAAACGCATCGATTTCTTAAACAACGTAAAAATTACCGATGGTAAACGCACGGTTTGGGCCCGGCGCATCGAATATTATTGGGAGACGCGTCAGGCGGATTGTTTTGGTGACGTGCGCATTCGCAGCGCCGAAGATTCTCTTTTTGCCCGCTATTTGCAATACAGTTTTAAAAACGGCCGTGTTCAGGCCCGCGGTGATGTCTTTATTTCGAGCCTTGAAAATCGGACCCGCATTTGGGGCCAATCGGCCTCTTACAATCCCGATCAAAAATTAACCTTAATCGAACAAAAAGCCCATTTGATGAAATGGGACTCTGCCGCTATTGATACGATGCATATCTATGCCCGGATTTTAAAATATATCAAACGGGATTCTCAGCGCATTGCCCATGCTTACGACAGTGTGTGGATTTATCAGGGTAAGCTTAAAGCTACTTGCGATACGGCCGTTTATTACATTGACGAGCAGAGAGCCTTGCTGCGTCATCATCCCGTTGCCTGGTACGAAGATAGTGAATTACGGGCCAATCGAATCACGGTGTTTTTTGATTCGCTCAAACTACGCAGAATAAAATTAGAGGGAAAGGCCATGGCGAAAACCCTGGCCGATTCCGCTTTACAGGAATACGATGTACTCAAAGGCAAAACGATTTACTTCTTCATAAAAAATAAAAAACCGCAGCGCATTATTGCCATTGATAATGCCAGCAGTTTGTATTTTATTACCGATTCCACGGCGGAAGATCAAGGTGCAAACTTTGCCACGGCGGATACGATTAAAATTTTTATGCGTGAAGGTAAGTTAGACAGCATTGCCATTTTGGGCGGGGCGCGTGGTATTTATTACCCGCAACAGTTTAAAAAGGAGGCCTCGATTGAAAACAAATGACAAGGAACGGGCAATTTTGGGTAGCGAGCATTTGGTTAAGATTTATCATAAACGCAAGGTGGTGAACGACGTTTCCATCAATGTTAAACAGGGTGAAATTGTAGGACTTCTCGGCCCGAACGGTGCTGGCAAGACCACAACGTTTTACATGATCACCGGAATGATTCGGCCCAATGCCGGAAAAGTCTATTTAAACGAGCGCGATATTACCAAAATGCCCATGTACCGCCGGGCGCGTTTGGGGATTTCCTATTTGCCGCAAGAGGCTTCCATTTTTCGCAAATTAACGGTGGAAGAAAATTTACTGGCCATTATGGAGATGCTGGGTGTGCCCAGGCAACAACGTTTGCAACGAACGCAGCAATATCTGGAAGAATTGAATATTAGCCACATCGCCAAGCAAAAAGGCTTTCAACTTTCCGGCGGTGAACGCCGACGTACGGAAATCGCGCGCACCTTAATCACCAACCCCAAATTCATTCTTTTGGACGAGCCCTTTGCCGGAGTCGATCCCATAGCCGTAGAAGACATTCAAAATATCGTGCACGGATTGAAGGAACGGAATATCGGCGTTTTAATTACCGATCACAACGTGCATGAAACGCTTTCCATTACGGACCGCGCTTATTTATTGTTCGAAGGGCGTATTTTGAAGGAAGGGGATTCCCACTTTTTGGCAAATGACGAAGAAGCACGCCGTCTTTATCTTGGAGAGAAGTTTACCTTAAATCGGTGATTCCGCGTTTACCACACCGACGTCCTGAATAAAGGGGAAATGGTGAACTGGCTGAATGGTCTGGCAAGAGCCGGATTTTCAATTCGCGACTTGTTAAGGGTTAAGAGT
>CAZHIZ010000248.1:0-4071 GCA_964532875.1 uncultured Caldithrix sp.
TCAGCGCAAAATGCAAGCGCTAAATCGAATTAATCGTACTTGCTTTTAGCTTTTCTGATGTCTCCTTTTGTTAAAAAATGTTAGACTTCTGCAAAATTACATTATTTGTCATTCTGAGCGAAGCGAAGAATCTCATAAGTTAAATAAAAACAGGGGATTCTTCGTCGTTTCGCTCCTCAGAATGACAGCCACAGGTTAATTTTGCAGAAGTTTATAAAAAATGTGGGAATGGAACATTCCCACATAATAGAATTCAGCAAAAGAATTTTCACATCATCCATGCCTCACCCGGCTGAAGACCGCTCTTTTTTGCGGATCGGTTTTTTTCTGACTTTATTTCTGCAACGAATTCAAGGCTTGCAACACGATACTCGGCGTAATGACCTCCGGCAAAATTTGCGGTTCATCCCCTTTCTTACCGGAATAAAGTACATAAAGGGGAACGCTCATGCGCCCGAAACGAGCCAGAGCCCGGGTAATTTCCGGATTGCGTTTGGTCCAATCGGCTTTGAGTGCGGTAATGCCTAATTCCTTAAATTTCTTCTGCACGTCTTCGGATGAAAACGCGATTTGTTCATTGGCCTGACACGAAAGGCACCACTTTGCCGTGAAATCCACAAACACGGGTTTTCCCTCATGCAATAGCTGCTGCAATATTTGATCGGAATAGGGTTGCCAATTGATCTCACCCGAAACGGAAGCGACGTTCTCTTCCTGAACATAGCGGGAATAGTTTTTCAAAACGTACCAATTAGAGAATCCCAGAAGCAGCAAGGCCAAAATCCAGGCAATGACACGGGTTTTCTGTTCCATGGCCAGGTTTCCCCAGCGTCCGTAAATCCAGGCGGCTATCGCGGTTAAAAGCAAATCGAATAGCACCAAAATCAAAACTACGGAACCGGTTTGCTGCCCCAAAACCCACAGCAGCCAAATGACGGTGGCCACCAGCAAAAATCCCATAAATTGCTTTAACGATTCCATCCAACGGCCGGGTTTGGGCACATATTTAAGCAAGGCCGGGATCGAGGTAATAAGGGCAAACGGGAAGGCCATGCCCAGTCCTAAGAAAGTAAAAACAATTAACGAAACCCAGGCCGGTTGGGTTAGAGCAAAGCCCAGAGCACCGCCCATGAATGGTGCCGTACAAGGCGTGGCCACAATGGTGGCGATCACCCCGTCCATCAAAGAACCGAACCAACCTTCGTTTTTCACGGCACCGCCTACCGTGGTTAACGATGTTCCGATTTCAAACACTCCGAACATGCTTAAGCCTAACAAGAACATGAAAACCGAAAGGATGATCAGGAAGGTGGGAGATTGCAACTGAAATCCCCAGCCCAATTGCTCTCCGCCGGCCTTCAGGATCAGCAAAGCGGCGGCCAAAACCCAAAAGGCCAGCAAAACACCGGCGGTAAACAAAAGTCCGTGTTTCCACGGTTTGGCATGTTCATCCTGCGCCTGTTTAACGAAGCGCATGATTTTAATGGAAAGTACCGGCAGAACACAGGGCATCAAGTTTAAGATCATGCCGCCTAAAAAGGAAAATAAAATGGCCAGCCAGATGCTGGAAATGCCCGATTTTTTAGCAACCGAAAATAACTTTTTACTAACCGCTACTTGAATTTCCGCGCTTTTCTCCGAACCGGCGCCGCGCCAACCGGGTTCGGCTACCACCACGCCCTTCAGAGTATCGACGGCGGCCTGACCGGGCTGAGCCTTGAGCAGGGTAAGTAAATAGCTGTTACCCTTTTTCTTAAGTACCTGTTGTTTTTCGTATTTAATGACATCCGTCTCGTAAGGATAAAAATAAAGGTCTTTCAACGTGCCTTTAAACCAGGAAGGCGGAATGAATTGCAAAACATAGGCCTCGTTCGTGGCCTTGGCTGCCACTTTCCAATCTTTTAACGGCTGGGGAATTTTAAAACGGGCATCCGCAAATAATTGGGCGTATTTCGTGTCGGCCTGTGCCGCTTGCGCTTTAACCGGTAAGCTCAGAGAAGCGTCGGTTTCGCCCGGAATGCACACTTCGCGACATTCCAACCAGCTTACATGCACTTTAATCGGAAGAACACTGCCCGGTTTTACGGTTTTGTTCAGAGTAAGGGGAATTAGAAAATATTGGGTGCCGCTGTAGCCATACGAAACGATATCGGCCGCCGTAATACGTTCCGGATAGGGCCACTGAACCGTCCCTGCGCTTACGCCTTTGGGAAGATCGAATTGGAATGTGGTTTCCAGACCCGTATCGCCGAAATTTCGCCAATAGAAATGCCAATCGGGATCGGCCTTCATCTCGACGGCCAACCACACGGTTTCACCCGGTGCGGCCCATTTGGCTTCCGAAATCATTGAAACATGCACATGCGAAGCCTGACCGAATTGGGCCTTAACCCCTGAAAGTCCCCCGCTTATTAACAGGAACAAAAGCAGTAAAGCGCTCCACAGACGCGTTACCGACATATTTTTACGAATCGCAAGCAAAGGCAGCATGATATTTTCCTTTCTTTATTTGCCGATTTCCGTAAAATTTCGATTAATATTTTCTAATTTAGTAAATTAAAAAAAATTGCCTTAAAGATAAAGTACAATTTTTTTTAAATTTTTAGAGAAATATGACAAATCCGTTGCACTTTGTTCGCTTCTAAACGGAGCGGTCAAATATTCCGCTTCATTTATTCTTTATTTCCATCGGCTTTTTCCCTAATTTTGCCTTCCGATTTTTTTACCGAGGAAGGCCATGGATTCCAAACAGTTGAAACGCCGGATCTTTGATCTGGCCGTGCCGAATATTTTAAGCAATCTGTCCGTACCGCTTCTTTCGGCGGTCGATACGGCTTTGGTCGGTCACTTGCCCTCGGCCGTTTACATTGGGGCCGTGGCCGTGGGCAGTATGATTTTCAACTTTGTTTACTGGGGCTTCGGTTTTTTGCGCATGGGTACCACCGGGCTAACGGCACAAGCTTACGGCAAAAACGACAGCAACGAGACCGGGATTCTTTTGCAACGCGCCTTATTTGTGGCCTTCATTTCAGGAGCGGCGCTTATTGTTTTGCAATATGTCATAGCCACCGTGAGTTTTGCCCTAATTTCGGCCACACCCGAGGTAGAGGCTAAAGCCCGCATCTATTTTTTCATCCGCATTTATGCCGCTCCGGCGACCCTCGGACTCTACGCCATCCACGGATGGTTTTTGGGCATGCAAAACGCCCGTTTCCCTTTAATCGTTACCGTTACGGTAAATGTATTAAACCTTCTGTTCGATGTTTTGTTCGTTTTGGGCCTGGGCATGACTTCCGACGGAGTGGCTCTGGGGACGGTTTTGGCGCAGTATCTGGGTTTGGCTGTGTCTCTGTATTTATTGTGGCGTTCGTATCGACCGTATCTGCGAAGGTACCCTTTAGCCAGCATATTGGCCATCGAACCGTTAAAACATTTTGTAAAGGTCAATCGCGATATTTTTATCCGCACGCTTAGTCTGATCTTCGTTTTTTCCTTTTTCACAGCTCAGTCCGCCGCATTAGGCGACGGGCCTCTGGCAGCCAACAGCATACTCATTCAACTGTGGATGTTCTTCTCCTACGGAATCGATGGATTTGCCTTTGCCGCCGAAAGTTTGGTCGGCAAATATCTGGGAGCCGGTGAGCGACGGTCTCTGATAAAAACCGTGCGACAAATATTTATTTACGGATTGGGCCTGGGTTTTGTCTTTACCCTTGTTTATTGGGTGTTTAAAGACACCCTTCCCTTGCTGTTCACGGATCAAAAGGACGTTTTGCTACTTATCCGCCGATTAATAATCTGGACGATTTTAGCTCCGCCCATATCGGCTGTTTGTTACATTTGGGACGGTATTTTTATCGGTGCCACAGCAACGCGGGCTTTGCGAAATGCCATGTTGTTGTGCACTTTTTTAATCTATTTGCCGCTACATTACGCCCTGGTTCCCGTATGGCAGGCACAGGGCATGTGGCTGGCTTTGCTTGTTTTTATGGCGGCCCGCGGCGTGAGTTTGAGCCTTTTGAGTAAAAAATATTTGCAGATTCCGCTCAAAGCATTGCTTGTAAAGCCATC
>CAZHIZ010000249.1:0-3991 GCA_964532875.1 uncultured Caldithrix sp.
TTAGCAACGGTAACTGGTAGGGCCGGGGACCGGATTTCCGATTCGTCGGTAGTCGAATCTTCTATGCGGTTTTTAATTGACCCCACAACTGATGAATTTCAAATAAGGCCGCTGACGAACCCTTAACTTTTAGCTCTTTATTTTTAACCTTTAAAAAACAATGCGTGCCCAAATAAAGATTAATGAATCGCAGCTTCAAATAAAGCTGACAAACCAAACCTTTTTACAGCCCCCGGAAAAAATCCGATTCAACCTCCACAATCGGACAAGGGGTTAGTTTTCAATAAAATTATTAAACGTTAGGCTATTTAAACCGATAGTGCTTTTAGATTAGGTGCACATCAAAAACAAGTTCCATGTAAAAAACTCGATTAGGAATGAGCTATGGATTCGGAAAGGGACGCTTTTAAACAAAAGGAAAATATTTCAGAAAAACTCTCTTCTGCTACGTCAAATCAAACGGTATCCCGGAACAATTTCGATCGCATTACTCAATATTTAAAAATAATTCGCTCTATCAATCAATTGATTGTGCGTGAAAAAGATAAGCCTCGTCTGTTGCAAAAAACATGCGATTTGCTCACAAGTCTTGATGAAGTGGCTCGTGTTTTTATTTTGGAAGCCAGCCCTTCCGGAACCGTTCAGGAAGTCCATTCCGATCGGGTCATAGCTCCTATTGATCATCTCGTAAATTCACAATTTGTGAATTGGATTAAACGGATAATCATATCAAAAAAGAGTAGTTCGTTAATCGATACCGATATCAGGCGCTTATTGGGAATTAAAAATTTCCAGGCCATGGCCTTCCCTTTACGACATAAAAAGCACACCATGGGAATTATGATTTTATCTGTGGAGCAGGCACAAAATTTCGGTCAGGAAGAAAAGATGCTTCTCGAAGAACTGGCCTCGGATTTGGCTTACTCTCTGTACACCTTTAATTTGGAAGAAGAAAATGCAAGCATTACCGAAGCCATTCGCTTCATCAACCGGCAAGTGGAAGGTAATAATTCGGAAGAAATTCTGGATGCTCTCGTGGCCAATATCGCGGAACGCCTGTCGGCCGATTTGGTTTTTGCGGGACGTTTTTTAGATGAAGACGGCCAAAAGATGATGCGCACGATAGCCGCCTTCAAAAACGGGATGAAAATAGAAAATTTCCAACTGAAAGTGGATAGCGGATTTTATGCGCATGTTATGAAGCAAGGCATTTGTATTTTTGAAAAAAATGCAGATCGGAAAATTCCCGAATATTTATCACAAAAAGTACCCGGTGTTCAAGGGTTTGTGGGAATTCCCCTGAAAGGAGTCTCAAGCGAACCGATAGGAATTTTGGTGGCTCTTACGAAGAAAAGAATCGCCAACCTGCACATGATGAGTCGCGTTTTTCAGGTATTTGCTCACCGGGCAGCCGTCGAGCTTTTCAGATTACGCTCCGAACAAAAGCTAAAGGAAAGCGAACAGCGTTATCGGGATATATTCGAAAACGCCCCTTTCGGTATTTACCGTATTACCCCGGAAGGTGAAATTTTGATTGCAAATCCGTCTTTACTGAAGTTATTGGGATACCGTTCATTAAATCAATTCAAAAAAGAGACAACGGTAAAAGAAATCTACCCCGATTCGAAGGAGAGAGAAAAATTTTTACGAAAAGTTATGCGCAGTAAGGGATTTGTCATTTTTGATTCCAGGTTCAAAAAGAAAAACGGTGCTTTTGTTTACGTGCGTCAAAGAGCAAGGGCCGTTCGGGGCGGAAGCGGTCGGGTTATTTACATCGAAGGATTTGTGGAGGATATCACCCAAAGCAAAGAACAAGAAGAGCGGATTCGTTATCAAAACAAATTGTTGGAATTTGCCTCGGATGCCATTATCGGTACGGACGGTTCCTATCGCATAAAGTTTTGGAATAAGAGCGCGGAAAGATTGTACGGCTGGAAGGCCGAAGAAGTAATGGGGCGAAAAATAGATCAAGTCGTAAAAATGGACATCGAATATGCCCGAAGACTCGAAATTCGCAAGATCGCCCAGAAAACGGGGTATTGGCGGGGTGAGGTCGTTCAATATAATCGTGATGGTAACAAATTATTTATCGAAATGTCCGTTAGTGATTTACGGGATGAAAAAGGAAATGTTATTGCCAGCGTGGGTATTAATCGCGACATTAGCGAGAAAATCCGTTACGAAAAAGCATTAAAGGCCAGCGAAGAAAGTTACCGTGGCTTGTTTGACAGTGTAATGGAGGCCATTTATATTCAGGCACCTGACGGCACTTTTTTGGATGTGAATGAAGGTGCTGTGCGCATGTACGGATATCCCAAGGAATATTTGATCGGTAAAAATCCGGGCGATGTGGCGGCACCCGGGCGTAATGATATGGAAAGAGTTTTGCAGCAATTTAGTCGGGCCTTGCAGGGTGAACCGCAGCAATTTGAATTCTGGGGTAAACGGGCCAATGGAGAAGAATTTCCTAAAAATGTACGTCTTTACAAAGGCAAATATTTCGGGCAGGATGTGGTGATTGCTCTGGCCGAAGACATCACGGAAAAAAAGAAATTGGAAGAGGATAAAAAGAATCTGGAACGGCAGGTGCATCGGAATCAACGTTTGGAAACCATCGGAACATTAGCCGGTGGCATTGCTCACGATTTTAACAATATTCTCACTCCGATTTTAGGGTACGCCGAAATGATTAAAATGTCCGTTAAAGATGATATTCGGCTGAAAAATAAAGCGGATCAAATTATTAATGCCTCGTTAAGGGCCCGCGATTTAATTCAACAAATTTTAACGTTTTCGCGACAAATCGATCAGCAGGTGCAGCCCGTATTATTACAACAGCTTATTAATGAAGCAACGCATTTGTTACGTGCCTCCATCCCCACAACCATTAAATTACGGAAAGAAATTGATAAATCCTGCCCGCCGGTCATGGCCGATCCAGCACAACTGCATCAGGTGTTAATTAATTTGTGTACGAATGCTTATCATGCCATGGAAAAAACTGGTGGAGAATTATTCATCGGTTTAAAGCAGGTGCATGTAGATGACAAGGCTGCCCGCATGCATGCCGGACTCAAACCCGGTTTGTACAATCAATTAATTGTTTCCGATACCGGAGAAGGCATGGAGCCATGGGTAATGGAGCGTATTTTCGAGCCCTTTTTTACGACGAAAGAGGTGGGCAAAGGTACCGGCCTGGGGCTCTCTGTCGTACACGGCATTGTTAAAAATTACCACGGCGATATCACGGTGTACAGTGAAAAAGGCAAAGGTACGGTTTTTCACGTTTATTTACCTGTGGCCGACGTCGGGGAAATGGAGAAAGTGCAAAAACAGGAAAACATCCCGCATGGTACGGAAAATATTTTACTGGTTGATGATGAACCGAGCGTATTGCAGTTGGAACAACAAATGCTGGAATATTTCGGCTACAAAACTCAAGGACTTACCGAAAGTAAAAAAGTCATGGAAGCATTAATTCGGGAACCGCAAAAATACAAAATGTTAATTACCGATTTAACCATGCCCGGTTTAACCGGCATGCAACTGGCAAAAATGGTGCGTACCCGTTTCCCGCAGTTGCCTATTATCATGGTAACCGGTTACAGCGAGGAATTGACCGATGACATAAAAGATAAATACGGTATTCAGGCGATTTTAATGAAGCCGGTTGTTGCTTCGGAATTGGCCATAACGGTGCGTACGGTTTTAGATAATAAAGCATAAAAATTTAACTTTTTTAAAAAACTAAATTTTTGATTGCAATTTTGAATTAGAACAAGTATATTTAGCTCCTAAAGTTTAATCATCAATTTTTTAATCATTAATTATGTCGTTCTACAATATTTGATTTAATCATATTTGTTTCAGCGAAAAAGTCTGTTAGTTATGGGCATAAAAGTCGTCAGAAATTTACTATGATTTTTAGGAAGGGCCCGCACTTCCTTTGAAAAATCAGTCATTCGAATCATTGAGAAAAATATGAATTTAA
>CAZHIZ010000250.1:0-3968 GCA_964532875.1 uncultured Caldithrix sp.
CCTTCCCTGCCGATGTCGGTAGGGAAGGGTGCCCGAGCCGCCGAGCGTCGAGGGCCGGATTGCAAAATGCAGAATAGGCCTGATTGTTGACATTTTCTGCCATTTTTTGGCAAGATATTTTTTAGTGCTCATTGTAAACTTTTTGGCTCTGGCTTTGCCAGGTTAGGGAATCTGATTTAGGGCCTGATCCAAATCCGCAATCAATTCATCCACATCTTCCACACCTACCGAAAGGCGGACCAGACCGTCGGTAATGTGGGCTTGCAAACGAATATCGCGCGGCATGATAGCGTGCGTCATGGTAGCCGGATGTTGGATGAGCGTTTCCACGCCGCCCAGACTAACCGCCAATTGGCAGAGCTTCACATGGTTCATGACGATTTTCCCGCCTTCGATTCCGCCTTTGACTTCGAAACTAATCATTCCGCCGGGGCATCTCATTTGTTTTTTGGCAATTTCATATTGGGGATGTGAAGGCAAGCCCGGATAAACGACACTTTCCACTTTCGGATGTTTTTCTAAAAATTCGGCAATTTTCTGCGCATTGGCACAGTGGCGTTCCATGCGCAATTCCAGGGTTTTAATACCCCGATGCACCAGAAAGGCGTTCATGGGGTCTAAAATTCCGCCGAACAAATTCAGGGCCCGCCGCAAAACTTTGAATTGTTCTTCGTTTTTGGTCACAATCATGCCACCCACAACATCGGCATGACCGTTTAGAAATTTTGTCAAACTGTGGACCACAATATCGGCACCCAAAAGTAAGGGCTTTTGCAAAACCGGGCTGGCAAAAGTGTTGTCAACTACCAATAGCGCATTTTGCTCGTGGGCAATCTGGGCTGCGCCGGCAATATCGGTTACGCACAACGTGGGATTGCCGGGCGTTTCCACGTACACCATTTTAGTCTCCGGTCGCATGGCTTTTTTTATTTCTGCCAGATCGGCCGTGTCCACAAAACTGGTGCGAATGCCGAATTTGCTGAATACCTCGGCCAGCAAGGTGTTGGTCGGCCCGTAAACCGCTTCCGAACAAACCACATGGTCGCCGTTTTGCAAATAAGCGCCGAAAACCGTGTGAATGGCGGCCATTCCGCTACCGCAGGCCAAACCTTTGTGCCCGCGTTCCAACTGTGCCACCGCATCTTCCAAACCTTTGACCGTGGGGTTCCCCATACGTGTGTAAATGTAGCCTTCTTCCTTTCCGGCAAACAGGGCCGTACCGTGATCGGCATCGCGAAATTTAAATGTGGAAGTCTGATAGATAGGATTGGAAACGGCCAGATACTCATTCTCCATCATGCCGGCATGAACGCTTTGAGTTGCATCCGAATAATTCTTGTTGGCAGACATTGTTGTTCTCCTATTTTTTCAAATTCAAAATTTTTTATTAACGGCTAAATTTAATAAATTCTATTATCAAATAAAATCCTTTGCGCAATTAATTTCCGCCCATGCGCCTGATGAAGGACTTTGGAGATTCGGGCTAAGCATTTGTCGAAAAATAAGGAGTTGGAGCATGAATCAGAAAAAAGGAAAGATCGCACTGCTAATTCTGGGAAGTTTATTGCTTACGTTGGCCCTGATGGCACTGTACGTCAATTTGATGTTAAAACACTCGCTTCCCGCGTTACAAGGTGCAAAGCAGGTGGACGGTTTGCAAAATACGGTTACCGTTTATCGCGACAGTATGGGCATTCCGCAAATTATGGCCCAAAATGATCATGACGCCTACTTTACCTTGGGCTATTTGCACGCCGGCGATCGCTTGTTTCAAATCGATTTAACCAGGCGGGTAGCCGAGGGTCGTTTAAGTGAACTGTTCGGAGAGGTAACCCTGGCTTTGGATCGCCATCAACGGTTAATCGGCCATCATCGTTTAGCTGAACGATTTATCAAGGCGCTAAAGTTAGAAGATAAGCAACGCTTGCAGGCGTACGTGGACGGGATCAATGCCTATGTTTCTACCTGCCGTACACTACCGTTTGAATATCATTTATTAAGCACCACGTTCGAACCTTACACCATTAAGGATGTGTTGAGTGTTCTAAGTTTCCAAACCTGGTTTTCCAACGCTTTGCTGAGCAGCGACGAATGGTTGACAAAAGTTTTTGACCGTTTTGGTGCCGATACGGCCGCGACCCTGGCTATTCCCTATCCCACTTGGGCGCCGTTTACTGTTCCGCAGGAAGCGAAAAAAAGCGCCGGTTTTTCGGGAATGATTTTTAGAGCCTATTTCGGCGGGAATCGGCTTCCGTTTCGCATGGCCCATTCTTCCAATTCCTGGGTAATCGCTCCGGCGCACAGCCGTAGCGGGCATGCCATGCTGGCCAGTGATCCCCATTTGGAAACGCGTCGTTTACCGCAATTCTGGTACATGGTAGGACTCCATGTCCGGCAGCCTAAAGTGGATGTGCTGGGCATAACAACACCGGGATTACCCTTCGTGGTTATGGGACACAACGGGCAGGCGGCCTGGGCTTTTACCGTGGGCGGCATTGACGTGAATGAAGTCTTTTTGGAAAAGATTAAACCAGAAGATAGTACGGAATATTTAAGTGCCCAGGGCTGGAAAAAATTTCAAGTACGAAAAGAAGCCATTAAAATTAAAGGGCGCAAAAAACCGCTCCTGTTTCGCATGCGTTTTACGCAGGACGGGCCGATTGTTTGGGCAGCCGATTCCTTGCACCGCAATTACGCATTGCATTGGGCCGGATTCGATGTGGACTTGGCCCGTACGGTGCGTGCCGCTTTTCATTTGCGACGGATCGATAATTTCGAAGATTTTCGCAGAACGGTAACAAAATTCGGTGCTTTGGATGCCAACTGGACCTACGCCGACGCCAAAGGCAATATCGGTTATCAATTGGGAACTCCCATTCCCATCCGGGCACGATCGGTTTACAAATTGCCGCTTCCCGGCTGGGTCGATTCCTTAAAATGGCGCGGCTTTCATCCTTTAAACGAAACACCCTATAGCTTTAATCCGCAGCGCGGCTGGCTGGCCACCAGCAACAACAAACCGGACGAAATGCACCTGCATTATCGCCTATTCGGTAAGTTTGCTGCGGATCGCATTTTGCGTATTACCGAACTTCTTAAAAGCAAGTCCGTATTCAGCTTTGATGACATGAAACGCTTTCAGATGGACCGAACGGACCGTTTTTTGCAGCATTGGCAGCCGATCGTCAGCAAACTTTTGCAGGAACGGGGCGATGATCACACAGCCAAGATGATTAAAACTTGGAACGGTCAGGCCAATAAGACGTCCAGAGCGGCTGCATTAGTCATTCTTTTTAAAAATCGTTTACGCCATTTAATATTTGACGATCAATTGGGTAAAACAGCCGATAAACTTTCGGATGAGGATTTGTTAGCAGTATTTAATAATGGGCCTGCATTTTGGTTTGATAACATTAAAACACGCGGGCAAACGGAAAGTAAAAAACAAATCGCTTTGCAGGCTTTGGATCAGGCCCTGAAATTGTGGCACGGGCAAACCTGGTGTGATTTACAATCTTTTGAAATGGCCCATCCCATGGCCAAAGTTCCGGTAATCGGTGTGCTTTTGGGGCTGAAATACGGTCCGTATCCCTGGGGTGGTACGCCGGGCACCTTAAATGCTTCTTTTTATGAAGAAGACAAACAGCAACCAGGACACTTCAAATCCATTGTGGGACCGAGCTGGCGTTTTGTCATCGATTTTGCCCATCCGGATGCGGCCGAATTTGTGCTGCCTGCCGGGGAATCGGGCAATCCCAAGAGTCCTTTTTTTATGAACTTTTTTGCATGGTGGAAAAGCGGGCGGCGCTGGACGGTTCCCATTTCGTTGGCTAAGATTAAAGAAAAGGCCCGATACCGTTTAACGCTCATACCGCATGGCACGAAATAAGATCCATTAAAAAAGCCGCTCCAGGAGGAACGGCTCAAAAGTAGCGCGTACGGGATTCGAACCCGTGTTATCCCGAGAA
>CAZHIZ010000251.1:0-3965 GCA_964532875.1 uncultured Caldithrix sp.
CCATCACCAAAAAACGAATCCGATAAATTCAATTTCTTTTTCTCCTTTTTTTGCTTTTTTAATCCGCCAAATAATGGGATTTGCCACAACAAAAGAAACCTATCGTTGTAAATTACGTAGCAAACAAAAGATGAATACAATAACACACACTATTTTCAATCCATTTAGTTAAGGAGGTCGTATGACTCGCAAAATCACTTTGATGTTGGTGGGCATGTTCGGTTTAATGCTTGTATTTTCCTGCACGTCTGCCAAAAAAAATCAAATGCCGCCCCTGATTCCCATGAAAGATTTTTTTCGTAATCCTACGAAAGTGGCCTTTCAATTGTCACCGGACGGTGAACGGTTTGCTTTTCTCAAACCTTGGCACAAACGATTAAATATTTTTGTGCAAGAGATTGGCGATACCACCGAAAAACGCATTACTTCCGCCGAAGCACGCGATATTGCCGGCTTCGCCTGGGCCAATAATCAACGCATCGTTTATGTGCAAGATAAAAACGGTGATGAAAATTACAAATTGTACGGCGTTAATATCGATGGTTCCAACTTTAAAGTACTCACTCCCTTTGACAAAGTTCGGGTGGGCATTATCGACGATCTGGAAGACAATCCCAATGAGATGATCATCCAGATGAACAAACGCGATCCGCGGGTGTTCGATGCCTATCGCATCAACATCAATACCGGCAAAATGAAAATGATTGCCAAGAATCCGGGCAATATCAGTCAGTGGATTACCGACTGGAAAGGCAACATTCGCTTAGCCACAACGACAGACGGTGTTAATACCAGCCTGCTCTATCGTAAGAATACATCTCAACCATTCAAAACCATTTTGACGACTTCTTTTAAAGAAACCATGCAGCCTTTATTTTTTACCTTCGATAACGATCAGGTCATTTATGCCGCTTCCAATTTGGGACGCGACAAAACAGCGATTGTCAAATTCGATTTGCCCACGGCCAAAGAAATCGAAGTGATTTATCAGAATCCTGAAGTGGATGTTTCCACCTTATTAAAATCGAAAAAACGCAAAGTAATTACCGGTGTGGTTTACACAACCGATAAACGGCATTACCACTTTTTTGACGCCCAACGCAAACAATTGCAAAAAGAATTGGAATCCAAATTGCCCGGTTACGAGGTGGTGGTTACCAGCATGAACCGCAACGAAGACAAAGCCATGGTACGCACCTATAGCGATAAAACCATGGGTTCTTACTATTTTTACGATTTAAAAACCAAGCAACTCAAGAAATTGGCTGACGTTAGTCCATGGTTAAAAGAACAGTACATGGCCGATATGAAACCGATTCAATTTAAAGCCCGCGACGGCTTACTGATCCACGGCTATTTAACCCTGCCCAAAGGTGTAGAACCCAAAAATTTACCGGTGGTGGTTAATCCTCACGGCGGCCCCTGGGCTCGTGACATTTGGGGATTCAATCCGGAAGTGCAGTTTTTGGCCAATCGCGGCTACGCCGTTCTGCAAATCAACTACCGCGGTTCCACGGGCTACGGCAAAAAGTTCTGGGAGCTTAGTTTCAAACAATGGGGCAAAACCATGCAAGACGATATTACAGACGGTGTTAAGTGGCTGATTAAACAAGGTATTGCCGATCCCAAACGCATTGCGATTTACGGCGGTTCTTACGGTGGTTACGCCACATTAGCCGGTTTAACGTTTACGCCCGATCTTTATTGCTGTGGGGTGGATTACGTGGGTGTTTCCAATCTATTTACGTTTATGAACACCATTCCGCCGTATTGGAAGCCCTATTTGGACATGTTCCATGAAATGGTCGGGGATCCTAAAAAAGACAGTTTGTTGTTAGCGGAAGCTTCTCCAGTTCTTCATGCGGACCAAATTAAAGCGCCGCTGTTTATCGCACAGGGAGCGCACGACCCGCGCGTCAATAAAAACGAATCCGATCAAATGGTCGAAGCATTGCGCAAACGTGGCATTGAAGTGGAATACATGGTTAAAGAAAACGAAGGACACGGCTTCCACAACGAAGAAAATCGTTTCGATTTTTACGGTGCCATGGAAAAATTTTTAGCCAAACATTTGGGCGGAAGAGTTAGCGCGCAAAATTAAAATAATTGCCAAAAATCAAAAAGCCCCGTTTCAGGGGCTTTTTTTATTGCGTCAAATAATCCGATTTTTTTCTGTTGGCTGTCCAATAAAAAATTATCCGCCGGCCATTTTGCTTTTAATCCCCTTTGTATTTAAATATTCGGCAATTTTCCGACGCTGATCGCCCTGAATCTCAATCGTTTCGGCTTTTACCGTGCCGCCGGAACCGCACAATTTCTGCAAATCTTTTTTCCATTGCTTTAAATTGCCTGTCAGGCCGATAATCACCGTCACGGTTTTCCCGCCGCGTCCCTTGCTTTCGCGGCGCAGATAAACGGTGCCCTGCTTTTGGGGCAAATCTTTTGACACCTGTTCGTCAGGTTTCCAATCGGGATCGGTGGAATAAACCGTTCGACTGTTTTTACGCTTCATTATTCAAAATCCACCATTTTTTCCAAACGGGCCGGCAAATGGGTCTCAATCCAGCGCGCATAATCGCCGTCATAGCCAACCTGTTTCTGCAGCGCAGCCACTTTCTCTTTTATTGCCTGTATTTCCTCACCCGAGAGCGGCTTTTGCTCTTGAATCGATTGCAAGATAAAATTGACCCGCTTTTCGGCCTGTTCGTTACGGGCATCGAAAATTTTGGCATAGTCTTCATCGTCCAGGGAAAGGTAGTTATCCACAATGGTTTCCGTAACCTGCTTGCTATGTAACATGGATTGCCGGATGTTGCCCCGTCCGGTTACCGCATTACCCAGAGCAAAAACATTGGCAAAATGGTTGATTTTACCGCTCTGAAAATCCACGACATCAAAAATCTCACCTTTCATGGGAATGCCGGGTAAGGGCTCCGGAATGGCCCCGATGCTTCCCACCAATAATTCGACAGGAATTTCTTCTTCCGTCCCGGGAATCGTTTCAAAAACGCCGGGTTCTTTTTCTTCCGTTCGGGCAAACACAACCGCAGCCAAATGCCCGTCCTTCACCTGAAAATCAACGGCCTGCCGACTCGTAACCAGACGGAAAGGAAATTTTTCCTGTAGTTTGGCCATCATTTTGCGTTTGGTTTCGTTGGCTTTGGCAATTTGCGCTTCCGTAGCATTGTCGGGCAAAGGAACCAGCGGCATATCTTCCAAGGGAGAACGAACATACAATGTCGGCGCTTCGATATTCAAGTCTTCCCAGGTCAGGCCAAGTTTTTCCAAACTTTGCGGCACACCAAACTTTTCCAGACGCAAGGCATCGTAAGTAATGCCCATCTCCGTCAAGCGTTGTAAAATTTGACGGATGAGTAAAATCTTCATGATATCCAGCGAAGCCAGCCCTCCGCCGATTACCGCTACATTGCGATAGGGAATGGTGTATTGAGGCCCACGGTAATTGGGATCATGACAATGATTAAACCATTGTGTAATTTGAGACTGGTAAAGGAGTCCTTTGTTCCAATAAGCATCAATGCCTTCGATAGGCAAAGGACGATCACGCCAGGCCCCGATGGCTAAAAGTACGGCCGAAAACTTCCAATTTTCAATGAGATCATGGATGTCCAATTCCCGACCCAATTTTACTTTGGGCACAAAATCTACCATGGGATGGCTGAGTTTTTCATTGATAATTTTTTCCTGACGATCGCGCAGCTTAAAATGCCATTTGGGCAAACCGATTTCCATCTTGCCGTACGGCAAGGCATTTTGCTCAAACACCACGCAAGGAATACCTTTTTGGGTTAATTGATTGGCGGCTTCAGAACCGGCAACGGCACCGCCGATGATCGCAACAACATGATTGCTTTCCATTTTTATTCTCCAATGTTATTCGTTGTTCGTTAATCGTATATTTGTTATTGGTTAAAGGTCAAAAGTTAAGAGAAACCGTTCCGTCG
>CAZHIZ010000252.1:0-3955 GCA_964532875.1 uncultured Caldithrix sp.
GGTGACTCCCGCAAATCTTGACAGTTCAATGTTGTAGTGGCTCCCCTCCCTGCGATTTTTGCAGGGAGGGGAAGGGGTGGGTTTTTCACACAAATGCACGAATGAAAACGAATTATTTTTTAGTCAAAATCCGTGCTTTCTGCGAAAATCTGCGCAATCTGCGTGAGATAAAAATCCGTGTCCATCTGTCCGGCTCCCGACGGATTGTAAATCCGGCTATTGACGAATCGGTGGCTAAAAACCGGCCACTGTTTGCCCCATCAACTTTTTAAACCGTAAGGCATCCTCCAACATGGTCATGTTATTAAACAGGCAATAGGTCTCTTCCGTCTCGCCGCTCTGCACCATTTGCCGCAAGCGTAACAAATCCGCATCGGAATACCGATAGCGGTACATCTTTTCACCGGGCGGTTTGCCATGTAAACGAAAATAACGAAGACCTTCGGTTAAAGGCTTTTCTTTAAACGGATCGACACAATGGATGAGATGGAGTTCCTTAAAATGAAATCGAACCCAGTCGGCATCCCACGGTGCACGCAACTCAACGGCCGGGACAAACGGAACGTCCTTTAAGCCGGCAAAAAAACGTAAAAAATTTTCCTTGTTTTCCTCGTTGAATTTGAAATTGGGCGGACACTGGAAAACAACAACTTTAGCTTCCAGTAGGCGGGCAATCTCCAACGTTCGTTGCCACACCTCACGCACCTCGTCCGTCGGCTTAAAGTGCCCTAACCGTTTCATCTTTTCTTTGTCCCAGTGCAAATTGGCTCGCCGATAGGTCGGCGTAAAATAGGTGTGGGTGATGCCCTGAAAAGCCTTCATCGTAAAAATAAATCCGGGCGGTGCCTCCTCCCGCCATTTGCGAACCGTTTCCGTTTTAGGCAAACGATAAAAGGTCAATTGCAATTCAATCGTCTCAAACTGCGCGTAATAATCCTTCTTGGCATTGGGGAATCCACAGCAACCGATATGCAGCTTATTCATAATTCCTCCGAATGGCCTTTATTTTAGACTTTTGTGAAATACAACCTTTGTCATTCTCGGCGAAACGCAAAATCTCGTGCGTTAAATAAAAGAAAATGATTCTTATTCGCCTCGTTCCTTGAGAAAGACAGCCACTGTTTAATCCCCCGAAAATCGTTTTTCATTTCCAAAAACTCTTGGCAAAATATAGTAAAAAATGTGGCCCCTTAAAAATTAATGCCTTGTTAAAAAATTCCGGTTCCTGCTTGTTGCTATCAAAATACGCCTTAGGACTTGACTTTCACCGCAAATTCGGGTAACGTATTATTGCTGATTTTAGCAGACCGATGCTCGCGTCGTCTATTTTAAAACGGAAGGAGATACCGTGGAAGGCACATTTAAACGCGATTTGCCCAGTTTCCCCTTGGAAAATCTGGATTGGGCGCCGGAGAAGCGCAGGGAATCCGTTGAAAAAATTTTCCAGTATGTAAGCGCTCACGCTCTGCAAGCCATGCGCTGGTACTTAATCAAAAAAAATTCCAAACGTTTCTGGGCACGCTTTCTACGGGTCGGCGCTATTCTTCTCACGGCTCTGGCCGGTCTTTTACCCCTGCTGGCTCAAATTTACCAGAACAATCCCAAGATTTCCATCGAGCCCGCCTGGGCTTCCGTGGCCCTTTTAATTGCCGCCACCTTCGTGGGATTGGATCATTTCTTCGGCTTTTCCAATTCGTGGATGCGGTTCATTACGGCGGCCCTGCGCATTAAAACGGAATACGAAGCTTTCCAGCTCGATTGGCAAATGCAGCTCATCTCCAGCGACGGGCAGACCCTTAGCGAAGAACAAACTCTAACTTTACTGAATGTGTGTAAAAAGTTTCTTCAGACGGTTAATGAGATCGTGGTTGATGAAATGGAGCAATGGCGGCAACATTTTAAAGCGGTCTTAAAAAAGATCGATGCGCAAGCCGTTAGTCTTAAAAAGTAACGCAGGCCGGTTAATTGTTAATCATAAAAGGCTGTGAAAGTTTGTCTTAAAAATCGCAGGGAGACAAAACGGCTTTTTAAAATAAAGGAGGCACATGCAACGTTTGCCATGCAGTGTGGCCATTATTGCCGGAGGGCAAAGTAAACGCTTTGGGAGTCCCAAATATCTGGCCAAAATCGGTGATCAGCGGTTGATCGATTTTTCGCTTCATCTGGCCCACGATTTATCGTCCGAGATTATGATTATTTCCGGTTTGCCGGAAATCCGGCAGGCCTTTACCCTTCCCGTATTTGACGATGTTTTCCCGCAGTGCGGCCCGCTGGGCGGCATTCATTCCGCCCTGTTGCACAGCACCCGCGACTGGCTGGCGGTTTTGCCGGTGGATATGCCCCTGCTAAAAAGCGAATTTTACCATACCCTGTGGGAAAATCGTCGGGGGAACGTGCCGCTTGTCGCAAAAACCGCCAAAGGCATCGAACCCATGGTTTCGCTTTGGCCGCGTACCGCTTTACCCGCCATCGAACAAGCCCTGTCCGGCGGGCGCTTTAAAATCCACGAACTGCTCGAAAAACTTTCCGCCGTGCAGGTGTTTTTTTCGCCCGAAGACACCATCCATTTTTTCAATGTTAATTTCAGGGATGATTTGGAACGCATGCAAGAACTGCTTTTAAGGAGCCGCCCATGAGCAAGTCCGTCCCCGTTTTACATATTGTCGGATCAAAAAATTCCGGCAAAACCCGTTTGATGGAATGGCTTGTCAAAAACTTAAGCCGGCGCGGTGTGAGAGTGGGCGCTTTAAAGCACAGCATGCACACCCACCCCGTGGACAAACCCGCCGCCGATTCGGATCGTTTTCGGAAAGCGGGCGCTTACCCTGCGGCTTTCTGGTCGCAAGAGGGCCTGGGAATTTATTTCCCGCCGCTAAATACACAAGAGGGTTGGCAAATTTTACAAACCGTATTTTCCGACCGGGACCTCATTCTGGTGGAATCGTTCGCAAGCAGCAATCAGCCCAAAATCGCTCTCGTTGGCGAAAGCGACGATTGGCACAATTTTAGTCATGTTGTCGCTCTTGTGGCTTCCCGAACGGTCACAGCCGAGTGCCCGGTTTTTAAAATGCGCGATCCGAAGCTGCTTGATTTTATTCTCTCGCACTTTATTTTGGCCCCTCGAAAATGAAAATCACAAAAAAAAAAATCCCGCCATACGGGCGGGATTAAAAAGCGGGAGTTGCAGCGATTTTTTTATTTGCTTTTAACCGTGATTTTTTTGGCTTTGGCTTCTTCGGTTTTCGGCAAGGTAAGCGTTAAGACGCCGTTTTTGTATTCCGCGCTGATGCCGTCCACATTGATATCGTTCGGCAAATTAATGCTGCGCGAGAATTTACCGAAGCGGCGTTCACGACGGTAGAAGGTGCCTTCTTCTTCGCGTTTTTCTTCTTTTTTCTCGCCGCTGATGGTTAAAACGTTATCTTTTACTTCGATGTCGATATCGTCTTTTTCCATTCCCGGAACTTCCACGGTAATGCGATAGGTATCTTTGGTTTCTTCAATATTCATTAACGGCATCAGGCTGGTAACCGGTTCGCCGAAGAAGCGCGTGTCCGTGCTGAAGAAATCTTCCAGCATGCGATCGAACACATCACTGACTCGATTTAAACCTAAGGTCGGTTCCCATTTCACTAACATCGTTACCACCTCCTTTCATGGTTTTTTTATTTTTTTCACGAATTTCAAATACAAATGGCATGCCAATGTTTTGGTGGTGACATAATTAAAGTAAAAACAAGAATTAAAATCGGGTCGTACCGAAAATGTATTCGATTGTCATATTGACAAATCGGGCTGAAAGAAGTTCAGAAGTCTGTCATTTTTTTTGTCTCGCCCGCCGGCCGGCAAACTTTTCTTTCAATTTTTATTTTTCATGATTAATTTATTGCTTGCACGCACACAGATCACGGCCGGAAGCCGCTTTAGCGCCATTGCTTTTTGCGACCGCGTATTT
>CAZHIZ010000253.1:0-3947 GCA_964532875.1 uncultured Caldithrix sp.
GATCATATCGCGCACTTTTTTCACCAACTTGTTTCGTGTTTCAAAAGAAAATCCGGAAGGATCCACGGGATCGAGAAAATAAACGTGAATATGACCGCGATTGACGTGAAATGATTTTTTCTTGAGAATATTCAGAGACCCACTGATAACCGTCGGTACAATGGGTAACCCCGATTTTAAGGCTAAGATAAATCCTCCTTTTTTAAAGGGCTTTATTTCGCCATCCAGGCTACGAGTTCCTTCGGGATAAATGATTACCGAAACGCCGTTTTTTAAAATATCGATGGCTTTGTTTAATGAAGCCCGTGCCTTTTCACTATTCCCGCGATCAATGGGAATCATGCCCACCGTACGCATCCCCTGGGCAAAAATCGGAATGCGAAACAATTCCTGCTTGGCAATAAAGCGCACAGTACCCGGAATGCTGACCACATGGGCTAAAATGTCGAATGCGCTTTGGTGATTGGAGATAAAAATATAAGGCTGGCCGGGTTGCAATTTTTCTCTGCCGTGGACCGTTAACGACACGCCGGAGACCTTTAAAATACCTTTGGCCCATAGACGAATAACGCCGTTCACGGTTTTTGAGAACGGATTAAAGAGACCGAACAGAATGGCGGCCAAAGAGCAACATAAAGTGTGAACGACGGAAAATATGAGAATCCACAATGTGCGCAACATGGCAATGCACCTTATTTTTTATACCGGCGCCGAATGACATCTTGCCCGCCCATGTATTTGCGCAAAGGCGGGGGAATAATCACCGTACCCTCATCCGTCTGGTAGGTTTCCAGAAGGGAAACCATCAAGCGGGAAGTGGCCAGACCGGAGCCGTTTAACGTATGAACGAATTGGGGCTTGGCTCCCTTTTCCGGTCGAAAACGAATGTGGGCTCGGCGGGCTTGAAAGTCTTCGAAATTACTAACGCTGGAAGCCTCGAGCCATTTTTGTTCGGCCGGTGACCAGGTCTCAATATCGTAACATTTGGCTGCGGCAAAACTTAAATCGCCCGAACACAGTAACAAGACCCGATACGGTATTTCCAACATCTCCAATATTTCGGTGGCCTCACGCAAAAGCTGCTCATGAAAATCATACGATTCTTCTGGACGTACGAAATTGACCATTTCCACTTTATTGAATTGATGAACCCGTAAAAAACCGTGGGTTTCTTTTCCGTACGATCCCGCTTCACGGCGAAAACAGGCCGAATAAGCCACATATTTAATGGGCAAATCGTCGGCTTCCAGAATTTCATCACGATGCAAATTGGTTACCGGAACTTCGGCCGTAGGGATTAAAAAAAGGTCGTCTTTAGGCGCGTAATACATATCGTCTTCCAGTTTGGGAAGCTGACCGGTGCCGAACATGCTGGCCCGATTGGCTAAAAAGGGAGGAAAAATTTCGGTGTAACCGTGCTTCTCAATATGCACATCCAGCATAAAATTGATCAGGGCCCGTTCCAGCCGGGCTCCGTCACCTTTGTACACGGGAAAACCGCTACCGGTAACTTTGCCGCCGCGTTTAAAATCCAGAATGTCCAATCGTTCGCCCAGTTGCAAATGATCCAAAGGCTCAAAATCGAATTCCGGTAGCTGGCCCCAGCGTCGAACTTCCACATTTTCGCTGGCGTCTTTACCCAGCGGGGTAGTTTTGTGCGGCAAATTCGGGATGCGGCTGAGTTGATCGAAAAGTTCTTTTTCCACCACTTTTAAACGTTCGTCCAATTGTTTAATTTCATCGGAAATGCGCCGGGTTTGAGCAATAATCGCTTCGGCGTTTTGTCCGGCTTTTTTTAATTGACTTACTTTTTTGGAATTCTCATTACGTTGTTTTTTTAAATCTTCCACTTTACGAATGATTTCGCGACGTTCTTTGTCCAAACGTAAAACCGCATCCACATCGCCCATTTCGCCTTTGGCGCGTATGCCTTCTTTAACCAGTTCCGGATTCTCGCGAATGAATTTGATATCTAACATAACAGGTCCTTTTCTATTTCATTGTTTTTAAAAGAAATCAAATTTAAGTAAGTCCACCACCTTACGCAAGCTACAATAAAAAAGGGAAAAATTTTTCCCTTGCTTTTAGCCTTTTATTCTGTAAATTACATCTTAGTTTAACAATAGGTAAAATTTTAACCTTTTTTAAGGAGGATCAGCCCCAAGACTTCACCTTGTTACCGTTTAAATTCATGTAACTTTTATGGAGGTGTGTAACATGGTGAAGAATCCTCTCAAACCCCACATTCCCGATTCCATTTTCCAATTTCTAATCGAACATAATCTTTTGCGGGAAAAAGGCGTTCGTGATTATCAAATCCGCCAGCGCTTTCGCCAGCTAAGGCAAACGCATTCCACTCAGGAAGCCTTGGAAATTCTGCAAGATGAATATCCCTATTTACAATATGAAACGATTCGTAAAATTATTTACCAAAAAGTGGAACATCGTTCGCCGGATTACTTTTATTTGTTTTAATTCAAAGGGACATTGAGAACAGAAAAAAGCGAAGATTCCGCGGAACGCGTTAGGCAAAACATTGGTTAGCCCGGGCGGGGTACAGGCAGTTTGTAGCTATTCCATTTCCCTATGGCATGAGCGGAAACGAATGTTGTCGGCAAACACGTGCATTGCCAAACGCTCCTTGCCATGGGTGATGCCCGCTTGCCAAGCGTTCTGATTTAAGAGGAATGTATCAAGGCCTCCGCTCTTGCGGTTTCAATAATTCTAAACCAAAATGGTATTGCCCTAAACATTTAGTGAGTTTAAAACCTGTAACATAAACCGAAGGTACCGAGCCCAAAATAAGGAGAAATATTCCGGCTGATTCTTTTGGGGTGATTTTGCCTGTCATAATGCACTATATAGCTGCCCACACTATAACCGATTACGGCACCTAAACCGACATCCGATAACCAATGTTGATTGTGATAAATACGCGAAGCTCCAACCAGAGCGGCAGAGCCGTACCAGAATATTTTCCAATAAACATTGTCAATAGATTTGGCCATCACCGTAGAGACGGCAAAGCTAACCGTAGTATGTCCGCTGGGCAGGGCCTGATAATCATTATTTGAAAATTGAAAAGGATGAAAAAATAAATGATTATCACCGGCATACGGACGCCGACGTCCGATTAATAATTTGATGGCTCCGGTTATTGCTCCGGAAAAAACAAAAGCTTCCGTGGCGTTGCGGCCCAGGCAACGCAGTTTTTCATTACCTACCAGGGCGCCGTAGCCATACAATCCCCATGTGAAAATTAACGAATATCCTTTTCCGTAATAATGATCCAGATAAAAAATAAAATCATCCGTTTTATTTTGATTAGCCATAGCCCATTTTTTAACTCTTTTGTCAACCGTGAATAACAGGCCTGTGGCCGCCAGGCTAAGTCCAACGGTTTGCCAGTCATGTCTGTCAAACATTAAAGGTGCCGTGGCAATGCCGAATCCCACGCGCACAAAGTGAATTAAATCTTGCATGAAAACAGAAGATGTATCGGTTTGCCCGGAAGAATCCGGCGCAGAAGCCCATGATTTTATTGCCGGGTATGTAAACACAGAAGCAGCTTTGTTTTCAAAGTTACTGGAAAAACTTTGTGCGTGAAGTGATTGGGGAGAGAGGATGAATCCCATCAGCAAAAGAACAGGAAAATGAAGCCATGAAAATTTCATACCATTCCAATCGTTAAATAATACGGCACCGTAAAATCTTAACTTAGCAAATTTTGTTTTTAAATTCTAAGTTTTTTGTAGTTTCGTTTTTATTTTGTTCTAAATTTTGTACGGCCCTGAAAAGTGATTTAACCGGGCGAAAATTGCCACGAAATGTCATTTTTCATAAGGCTTGGTTAAAAGTTAAGCGTAAATAGTTATTCGTCACTCCAAGGGCTATTTTTGTACCCTTTCCGCCCTCGACGCTTCTCGTCTCGGGCACCTTCCCCTCAT
>CAZHIZ010000254.1:0-3900 GCA_964532875.1 uncultured Caldithrix sp.
TAGCCGAAATTTATGATAAGGCAGATCCAATTTTTGATCCGCCCAAGAGTACCTTTGAACCCACCCGTAAAGAGGCCAATGTGCCCAATATTAATACCATTCCCGGAGACGATATTTTTTATTTCGACGCGCGTATTTTACCGAATTACGAAATCGATGATGTGCTGGAAAAGATGCGTGCCATTGCCGATGACATTGAACGCGAATTCAAAGTAAAAATCGAGATTTCCAAAGAGCAATACGAAAAAGCGGCACCGCCTACCGATCCCAATGCTCCGGTGGTGCAGGCCTTAAAAGTGGCCATCAAAGAAATTTACAATGTGGAAGCACAACCCAGGGGGATCGGCGGAGGCACCGTTGCCGCCATTTTCCGGCGCAAAGGATTTCCGGCAGCCGTCTGGTCCACCATCGACGATATGGCCCACGAACCGAACGAATACGACCGGATCAGCAATATTATTAACGATACAAAGGTGTTTGCCCACGTTTGTTTGCAAAAACTTTAAGACGTTGGTAATCGAAACGCCGAAAAAACCCGGTAGAGGTGTCGCTAATGATGCCTCTGCCTTTTAATTGGCGAACGACGAAAATTTTATTCCCCAAAGTTTAAATTTCTCTCTTTATTTTAAATAATGGTGCTGTCCGTTTCTCCTTCCGGGGGTATTATTATTTAATGTTGCCTTATCTTGGCAGAATTAATATCTTCGAACGGATCTTACATGTTCGAAAGGATTAGCGTGCGTATTTTGTTCGTATCCACGGAAATTACACCTTTTGCCAAGATGGGGGGGCTGGGAGATGTTTCCGCCGCTCTGGGTAAATATCTAAAATTGGTGGGCCATGATATTCGCTTGGTTATGCCCCTGTACGATTTTATCGATCGGGACAAGTTCGGCATAAAACCGCTTTCCGCCATGCAAACAATCGGGATTACCATGGGGGATAAATCCTTTTCTGCACGAATATGGAGCGCGAAACTTCCGAATTCCGCTACCGATGTTTATTTTGTGGATAATGCCTTGCTGTTCGGGCGGGGGAATGTGTACGGCAGTGATGCGGATGAACACGTACGTTTCGCTTTTTTATCCAGAGCCGCATTGGAACTGTGCCAACGATTGGGCTGGGCACCACAAATTGTTCACGCCAACGATTGGCACACGGCATTATTACCGATCTATTTAAAAACATTGTACGCCTGGGATCGTCTGTTTGCGCAAACCAAAACCGTGTTAACCATTCACAATATCGGTTATCAGGGCGTTTTCCCGGTCGAAACTTTGGGTGATCTGGGCTTAAAATCCCATTACGCATTTTTTGATGCGTACGATTTGTATCACGGGCGCATTAATTTTTTGAAAAACGGAATTTTACAGGCCCATAAAATTACGACGGTAAGTCCTACCTATGCCAAAGAAATCCAAACTCCCGAATTCGGTAACGGATTGGACGGCATTTTGCGTATGCGCCGGCACGATTTGGTGGGTATTTTGAACGGGGTGGATTACGACGAGTGGAGCCCGCAAAAAGATCCTTACATTCCGTTTCATTATTCAATTCGATCTTTACATCGTAAGCGCAAAAACAAAGAACATTTGCTGAGGCAATTTCATTGGCCCGAGGCGGCTTTACAGGACCCGTTATTAAGTATTATCAGTCGCCTGGTCGAACAAAAGGGTATCGATTTATTGATGGGAGCCATCAAAGATCAAATTTTACGGTTTAATGCTCGTCTGGTGGTTTTGGGGAGCGGTGAGAAAAAGTACGAGGCATTTTTTACGGATTTGCAAGAACAGTTTCCGAGGCATGTTTTTTTCTTCAGGGGCTACGACTATCCGCTTTCCCATTTGATTGAAGCCGGAGCCGATATTTTTTTAATGCCCTCGCGTTACGAGCCCTGCGGTTTGAACCAAATTTACAGTTTGAAATACGGCACGGTTCCGATTGTGCGTAAAACCGGTGGTCTGGCCGATACGGTGCGTTTGTACGATTGGAAAAATCAAACGGGTGACGGTTTTGTCTTCGAAAACTACGACGTGGACGGCTTAAACTGGGCTTTGGAATATGCCTTGACCACTTTCCCCAATAAAAAGGCCTGGCAGAAAATTATGCGCAACGGCATGCAAAAGGATTTTTCCTGGCAAAAACAGGTGCATCAATATGAACTTTTGTACCGGCAGCTCATTTCTTAACGGGCCGGATTGCCTTGCGTGTAATTAAGATCATGGAATCTTGCAGTGAAGGACGGGAGTAAAATGAAAATCAAAGGGCTATTAATCGATCTGGACGGGGTTATTTATAATGACAGCCGGCCAATTCCAGGGGCCGATGCGGTTATTGCTCATTTGCAAAATCTGTCCGTTCCTTTTTGTTTTATTACCAATACGACCATGAAGAGCAGAGCCACCCTGACTGAAAAATTGCATTCCATGAACATCCATGTTAAAAGTGAACGCATTTTCTCGGCGGCTTCCGCTGCGGCGGATTTTTTACGACGGCAAGCTGAAAATCGCAGTTTTTTGTTATTAACGGAAGACGCCCAAAAAGAATACAACGACATTCCGCGCGCCGAAACGAAAGCGGATTTTGTGGTAGTCGGTGATCTGGGAGACGGTTTTACTATTGAAATCTTAAATAAAGCCTTTAATTATTTGATGAACGGAGCACGTTTAATTGCCTTGCAAAAAAACCGTTTTTGGCTAAGCGATCAGGGATATCGCATGGATGCGGGAGCCTTTGTCGCTTTATTGGAATATGCTGCCGATACGCGTGCCATTTTGATCGGGAAACCGGCCGGAGCCTTTTATGAGACGGCTTTGAATTTTCTCGGATGCACCGCCCGGGAAGCGTTGATGATTGGTGATGATGTGGAATCGGACATCATCGGGGCTAAAAATCTCGGGATGTTAACGTGTTTGGTGGAAACGGGAAAATTCAGAGAATCCGATCTGCAAAAAAGCTCCGTAAAACCCGATTGGCAAATTAAAGACATCTCAGAGCTTCCGGCCCTTTTGCAAAACGCGTAAAAACACTGCCTTGTTAAAGGGAACCTAACTGCCGGCCTGCGGTTAAACTCACAGAAAAGGAATTCAACGGCAAACGATGAGCGGTATCCGGAAAAATCAAAACAATTGCCAAAAGCCGATTCAGATCGTATATTTGCTATTGTGCCAAGGGCACCACTTGATCATTGAAAATCGTTACCTTTTTACATGTTTTGAATCTAAATAAAGGAATTGGGGACGATTCTGGATTCGACGGGCATGAGAAAGGTAAGAACGGCAACCCGGGCTACTGACCATCCCGTCCCGCAAGGGATCCCGGATTTCGGGATAAAACTGGTCAGAGACAAAATAAATGCCAATAACAATTACGCATTGGCCGCTTAATTAAAAGCGACCCGCTACCTTGTCTCCAATCCACCGGGGATGAGGATTAGCGTCGATTCGGGTGGATGGTCATAATAGCTGTTGCTCGGTCGCTATTATGGCCTAACTTACCGAGCTGGCCTGCCGACAGGTGCGCCGGCTAACCGGTCGGCAGGCGAGATTAATCAGCCGGCTATGGTTGTAGATGTTCTTATGGTTCCATGCCCGGACCCGGGTTCGACTCCCGGCGTCTCCACTAATTTTATGGAAAGTATTGTTTTACTCATTTTAGCCATTGTTTTTGTTTATCTGCTGTTATCGGCCAAAAAGATTACACGTGGGGTGAATCGATCTCATCGTAATTTGGTAAACAAAATCAAAGACCATTATCGCTAAAAAAAGTTGACACAAATTCAAACTTTTCGTAAAATTGTGTCTTTCAAAAATAAACGATAAGCGAGAGTAGCTCAGTTGGTAGAGCACAACCTTGCCAAGGTTGGGGTCGCGGGTTCGAGTCCCGTCTCCCGCTCCAGAA
>CAZHIZ010000255.1:0-3864 GCA_964532875.1 uncultured Caldithrix sp.
CGGTTGCCGAGTGGCCCCCCGCTTGAAGCGGGAGGACGTATCGAGGCAACGAGGGTACGGTTCTCTCGATACGATCTCCGGCTCAGACGGAGAGCACTTGAGAACCGGCGTGTGCCATTTCCTGGATCCGGCCATTGGCTGATCAGTTTTCCCGCCGCCGAAGCAGCAGGCTATTCTCATTGCGTCCCTAACGGGACGTCAAGAACAAGTAAACTATCCGTTCATTTTCTGATACGCAATTCATCCCTGAATGCGGCACCATGTACCACTGAGAGCCGTATCCGTTCCCAGTTGTTCCGCAGAGAGCAGTCTCCTCTTTTGCCGAGCCAATTCCAAGTTCCAAGTTCCCAATTCCCAGTTCCCAATTTATCCGCCCTTGCCCTGTTGTAAATCCGGATGCTACGAAGCCATTTCCAACTTGTCTGCGCCCCAAGCAAAAGACAAAACAAGCGTCCCGCTTTGCAATAGGCCGATTTTATTTAAAAAAGGATTTTACAAAATGTTCCTTCCACAGGCAAAGAATTTTGGCTGGTTCAATAATAGAAAAGGGCTCCGAAGAGCCCTTTTAGCGCTTTTCCTATTTCTCTTTCATGAAGGGATAGGTCCAATCTTCCGGAGGTTCGAACGTTTCCTTAATGGAACGTACGCTCATCCAGCGCAGCATATTCAATGCACTGCCAGCCTTGTCATTGGTTCCGGAGGCGCGACTTCCGCCGAAAGGTTGCTGTCCCACCACGGCTGCGGTCGGCTTATCGTTAATGTAAAAATTACCGGCAGCCTGACGCAAGCGATCGGACATGAGACGCAAGGCTTCACGGTCCTGCGCCCAAATGGCACCGGTCAAACCGTAAGGCGAGGTATTGTCGCAAAGATCGAGCGTTTCTACGAACTTGTCGTCATCATACACATAAATGGAAAGAACCGGACCGAAAATCTCTTCTTGCATGGTCTTAAATTTGGGATTGGTCGTCACAATGGTTGTCGGCTCGATAAAATAACCTTTGGAATCGTCATAGTTTCCACCAGTAATAATTTCGGCCTCATCCGATTTTTTAGCATATTCGATGTAAGAAACAATATTTTCAAAGGCGGCTTTGTCGATTACGGCGGTCATGAAATTACGAAAATCATTGGGTTCGCCCATGCGGATTTTTTTCACCTCGGCCACATATTGTTCTTTAAATTCCGGCCAAAGCGATTTGGGGATGTACATGCGCGAAGCCGCCGAACATTTTTGTCCTTGATATTCAAAAGCACCGCGAATGGCCGCCACCACCAGCGGTTTGATTTTTGCGGAATTGTGCACAAAAATAAAATCTTTGCCGCCGGTTTCACCCACAATGCGCGGATAATACTTCATCTTCTGAATGTTTTCACCAACCTTGCGCCACATGGCCTGAAAAGTGTTGGTCGATCCCGTAAAATGGATGCCGGCCAGATGTTCGCTTTCCAATACCGGATTGCCTACCTGAGCACCGGTACCCGGTACAAAGTTAATAACACCGTCCGGCAAGCCCGCTTCTTTCAAAAGCTGCATGATAAAATAAGCCGAGTAAACCGCTGTTGAAGCAGGTTTCCACAGTACCACATTGCCCACAATTGCCGGTGCCGTTGGTAAATTACCGGCAATGGATGTAAAGTTAAACGGGGTAACGGCAAAAATAAATCCTTCCAAAGGCCGGTATTCCATCCGATTCCAAAAGCCTTTGGGCGAGTTGGGTTGTTCGCCCATCAACTGCGTCATGTAATAGGTATTGAAGCGCCAGAAATCGGCCAATTCGGCCACCGCATCAATTTCGCTTTGGTAGGCGGTTTTGGATTGGCCCAGCATGGTGGCGGCATTCATGGTGTATCGCCACGATCCCGAAAGCAATTCGGCGGCTTTCATAAAAATGGAAACACGGTGTTCCCAGGGCATTTCCGCCCATTTTTTACGCGCTTCCAACGCCGCTTCGATGGCCATGGCCACTTCCTTTTGTGAGGCTTTGTGAAAAACACCCAATTTCAATTTGTGATTATGCGGAGCACGCATTTCCGCCGTTTTGCCGGTGTAAATTTCCTTTCCACCGATAATTAAAGGAACTTCGATCTCTTTGGATTGCAATTCTTCCAATTTATTTTTCAAAGCTTTGCGTTCCGGCGTGCCCGGTGCATAGCTGTAAACAGGCTCATTGGCCGGTTCGGGCAATTTAAAATAGGCGTTCGACATAATTGACCTCCTATTGGTTTTGGAATATTCGTATTCTCGGCTTTACTTCGTGCCCAATATAATAAGGAATGGTTACCAAAAGCAACCTAAAAGCTGCTTTTTAAGCGGTAATTATTTTATTGATTTTTAATAAATTACAATGTCTATTTTAAATATTCATTTTCTTGAATAAATGCGCATTCTTGTCGTAAATCGCTATCATCCGCAAATCAAAAAGCTCCGCTTGTTTTTATTGGATTTAAATAAATCAAACGCCAGGCAATGGATCCCCCAGCCGCTTTCACTTAAAATCACATAAATATTAACCCTTTTTAGTAAGCTGTTACGAGGGTAACACGGGAACCGAAACCTTTCTGAATTTGTTCGGCAATGACCGAATACTCAAATCATCTCTCTACGAAATAAAACGAATTTTTTGTGTGTCATAACGGGATTCGGGAGGTACTTTGCGCGCCGCATAACCGACCGCCACCAGACTAATGGGTAAAATATGAGAAGGTAATTCCAATAAAGCGCTTATTTTTTGTATCCGCTCTTCTCTGGGATAAACGGCGATCCAAACAGCACCCAAATCCAGGCCATGAGCAGCCAATAAAATATTCTGGGTGGCCGCGGCCGCATTTAGGGCCAAATAGCGTTCATCATTTTCCAAATTAAAATCACCGCAAACGGCAATGGCCATCGGTGCCTTGTAAAGCATTTTGGCATAAGGATGAAAATCCGCAATGGCCGTTAACAAAGAACGTCTGTTAATGACAACAAAATACCACGGTTGTCTGTTATGTGCCGAAGGCGCCTGCATGGCCGCCCGCAAAAGTAATTCCGTTTTATGCGCTTCAATCGGTTTGGTTAAAAAATTACGCACACTTCTTCTGCTCATAATGGCTTGCAAAACATCCATCATTATTATCCTTTTTGATTTTCTCACATTACCATCACCAAAAAATAATAGCATTTTCTCCCATGCTCACGGGTAAAATGGTATCAATAGCGGTCGGTTCTTAATCTTTTAAAATTTAAAAATATTTGCGATTCAAGACAAAAAGGTTGGAAACAAATATTGTGCATTAATGCGGATTTAGGGTGGCCATGGCTGAATTCATATCATAAAAAAAAGCCCCGCATGGCGAGGCTTTGATTTTACGAAAAATAAATTTTCATTTCTACCAGGAACGATTATTCCGATAACCACCGTTGCTATTGCCAAAACGGTTGCCGGAACGTTCCCCGCGAGGACGGGCTTTGTTAACCACTAACGTTCTTCCTTCCAGTTCGGAAGAATTGATACCTTCGATTGCCTTTTCGGCTTCATCGTCCGAATTCATGGTAACGAAACCGAAACCGCGTAATTGGCCGGTATAGTTATCCTTGAGCAGTTTAACTTCTGCTACTTCACCGTATTCCTCAAACAGGTTACGGATGGTGTCTTCGTCGGTGGTTCTTGGGATGTTGCCCACATAAATATTCACAATAAAACTCCTTAAAAAATAAATAAAATAAAACTACTATGTAACTCAGAGACATTTAAAGAAAGATTAACATAAGGAAGGAAATTTAATCACTTCGGTAGGTTAACTCTTTAGTCGTCTAATGAATTAACGAATTCAATGTAAGGAAGTTTATTCCGGTTTCCAAATATATTTTTCATTGTGCCC
>CAZHIZ010000256.1:0-3862 GCA_964532875.1 uncultured Caldithrix sp.
TCTTACGTTAAGATGAAAACGAGTTGAAATGCGAAATGACTTTTCTTTTGAAATCAAAAGCCCTTTTGTCTAAATTCGGCAAAACAACGGAGGCGAATTTGTCTATTAAAAAAATACTGGAAACGATTTCCATTTACGCCGTAGCTCTTTTTCTGTTTATTTTTTTAGATTATTTTATTAACCGAATCAGCCACTCTCCATTTTTAACCTTTACGATTACCATTCTCATATTACTTATTTTTCATCAGCAATTAATCGCTTTGCTGCACCGTTTTCTATTACCAAAAACCCATCTGTTAAGAACGCGTGCAATCCGAATTTTGGAAAAATTAAATAACGATCTGAATCGTGCATTGGAATTTAATGAAGTTACGGAACTTCTTTTCAATGCTTTCGATCAACTGTTTCCCAATATTCCTTTTATTTTTTACATTCTTGAAGACGATAAATATTATCCCGCTCATTCCAAAAATATTTTTGATGAGGAATTATTGGCCTTCGATTTAAAAGCAGAGTATTTGAAAGAGCTGCCGCTAACCACATTGATTGATGAAAAATTCAAGAAAGCGCACTTCCCGCAAGAATTTGTGCAAAAAGCTCTAACTAACGAATTAAGCTCTATTCTGCCTTTCAGGGGGCACAATCAAATTTTTGCCTTTTTGCTGATCGATTACCGTAAAATTCCTTTTTACGGCGGACAAAACGCCTGGCGACTTATGGAAAAAATTCAGAAAAAAGCCGGTTTAATCCTGGAGAATACGGCTCTGATTTTGGACCTTCAAAATCGAAATTACCAGATGCGCAAATTGATGGAGGTGGGGCAAAAAATCCTTTCCAGTTTTGATATTAAAACCATTTTGGATTTTATTCTCAAAAACCTAAAAAAGGTTACCCATTACGATGCAGCGGTCATTTTCCTTTTGGATAAATCCGGTAAACGATTGCTGAATACCAGTTTTGACGGATATGATCCCAACGCTCTCAAAAAGATGCATTTAAAGGTGGGGCAGGGCTCGTGCGGTTGGGTTGTGCAAACCGGGCACATTGAAGTGATTGACGATGTACGTTCTGCCGAACATTATTTTTCTTTGCGTCGTGAAACCCGTTCTCAGGTTTCCATTCCTCTGATCTTCGATAAGCAGGTATTGGGCGTCATTTGTCTGGAAAGTAATCGCCTGTCTTACTTTAACCGGCAAATGGTAGATCTTCTGCAATTATTTGCCCAAATGGCTTCCATTGCCATTCATAATGCACGCCAATTTAAAGTAATGTTGGCCAAAAATGCTCTGGAGCATGAATTAATCAATGCCAGTAAAGTACAAAAAGCCCTGCTGGTGCAACATGTACCCAAAATTGAGCATTTGAAAATTACGGCCCTTAACCTTCCCAGTAAAATTGTGAGCGGCGATTTATATGATATCTTACGCTATGACAAATATACCGTGGGTCTGGCCATTGGTGATGTGAGCGGCAAAGGAGCGCCTGCGGCATTGATGATGGTTTTGGTGCTTGCCGGATTACGCAGCCAGAAACAATTTTTTATGACGGCCTGCGATATTGTGTATCGTTTGAATAATCTATTGTTCGAAAGTACCAGCGAGGGAAACTATGTCACCTTCTTTTACGCCGTGGTCAATTCGGAGAAGAATAAGTTGATTTACACCAATGCCGGCCATAATGCACCGATTTTGTTACGCGCGAGCGGATTGGCACAACGCCTAAATGTGGGGGGGATTGTCATCGGTTTTCAAGCGGATTTCGAATATCAGCAGGAAGAAGTGGATTTCAATCCGGGCGATATTTTATTACTGTACACCGACGGCATTACCGAAGCCATGAATGCGCAAGGCGAAGAGTTCGGTGAGGAACGCCTTCTTAACATATTAAAGAAAAATCGGCAAAAGAATGTCCTGGAAATTCGGGAAGCAATCATCAAAAGCGTGCAAAAATTCAGCAGCCGAAAAATGCAGGAAGATGATATGACCCTGCTCATTTGTAAATATGAAAAACAGGGCGCGCAGGAAATGTAAAATGCGCGCCAAGAAGTTTAATCCGTATTTGTCTTAATTCTATCAAAAACAGATACTTTTCTAAAGGCCTACTGCTTTTTGACCGAGATAATATTTGACATGAAATGAATTTGTATCGAATTTAAAATCAATTTGGTTCTTGTCTTTGTTCAGTAAACCCGGATGTTTTTTCGAAAAAAAGGCAAGAGCAGGCAGGGCAGGAGATGAAGAAAAAAAATAAAAAAATCCTGTACATCGAAGACGATCCCGATGCGCGGGCCTTAATGGCGGATATTATTCGCCATCAGGGTTACACCTACCTCGAAGCCAGTCGCGGTTTGGAAGGGATTCGTTTAGCCAAGCTGCACAAACCCGATCTTATTTTAATCGACCTGATGCTGCCCGATATGCAAGGTTCGGAAGTTACCACCCATTTAAAAAGCCTTCCCGAATTACACGATATTCCCATTATTGCTCTTACCGGAGCCAGTTCTCAGAACGTCCGGGAATATGTGCTCACAGCCGGTTGTGACGGTTACATCAGCAAGCCTATTAATATCAAGGAATTTCTTTTTAAGTTGGAAGAGTTTTTGGCGGGTAAACGTGAATTCGTTCCCCCCGAATATGAAAAAGAATTTCTGCAACGTTACAACGTGGAGCTGGTGGAACGCCTAAAGCGTAAGGTTTCAGAATTGGAATCCCTGAATAAAAATTTATCCCGCCTCAATGCCGATCTGATAGCTTCGCGCGAAGAATTGGCCAATTACAACGACTTGCTGTTCTATCTGAATTCCCTGGCTAATTATCTGCGTACTTTAAATGATCCGCAACGACTGCTAAAAATTTTACCGGAACAAATTGTAGAAGGTTTCCATTTGGATCGCTGTGTCATTTTCCGCCATGATCCGCATAAAGGGGTTATTAAGCCGTGCTCTTTTTTCGGTGAATTTGAACATGCCCCCGAAGGTGCCGTTTTGCCTTTTAGCGATCAACTTTTACAATTAGTACGCGAAGAAGGTGGGCTGCTCTGGATTAAAGATCATCATCAACTAGTGGAAGAAAGTCTGCAGGACATCGGTTCTTTTTTTAATACGAGTTCGTTTGTCATTAGTTATTTGCAAGAATTGGGGCGTCATAACGTGCAACATTTGCAAAAAGAAGAAACCGATGAAGATTTCGATCCGGGAATTGCCATTGATGAACGCTATGTTATTTATTTGGATAAACATACACGACAAAAAAATTTTGCAACCTATGAAATCCGCATTTTCAAATCGTTTTTTCAAACGGTGGCTATTATCTACGAAAACATGCAACTTTTCAATCGTTTGAAATATCTTTACAAAATTAAGTCCGAAGAAGCCATTCGCGACGGTTTGACCAATTTGTACAATTACCGATTTTTCATACGGGAACTCAAAAAAGAAGTGGCGCGTACCAAACGCTACAAAACGCCGTTTTCTTTACTGATGATCGATATCGATTATTTTAAGGAATACAACGACCTTCATGGCCATGTGGAAGGCGATAATGTTCTAAAGACCATCAGCCGTTTGCTGGAATTAAACACACGACAAACCGATGTTGTAGCGCGTTACGGTGGTGAAGAATTTGCCATTATTTTACCCGCGATTACCAAGAAAAAAGCTTTGCCCTTAGCCGAAAAGTTGCGCAGCCTGGTTAAGGTGTATCCCTTCCCTGATAAAGTGCACCGGGTACCGTGTCGCTTGACCATTAGCATTGGAATCGCGGGCTGCCCGGAAGATAGCAAGGATCATGTGGAACTGGTACGCATGGCCGATGCCGCCCTTTACGAAGCCAAACAAACCGGCAGAGACAAGGTGTGCCTGTAC
>CAZHIZ010000257.1:0-3853 GCA_964532875.1 uncultured Caldithrix sp.
CAAAAAAATCCCATCGCCCCAGTTGGGACGAATACTTCATGCACCTTGTGGACGAAGTAGCCAAACGGGCTACTTGTGATCGGGGCAAAAGCGGCGCCATTATCGTACGCGATAAACGCATTTTGTGCACCGGTTATGTGGGTTCGCCTCCGGGTTTTCCTCATTGCGATGAAGTGGGGCATTTATTAAGGAAAGTCATTGACGAAGATGGCCAAATACGCACCCACTGTGTGCGCACTATTCACGCCGAGCAAAACGCCATTGCCCAGGCAGCCCGCTACGGCATTCCCATTGAGGGCACCACCCTGTATTGCACCATGGAGCCTTGCCGAGTGTGTGCCATGCTCATCATCAGCGTGGGCATCAAAAAGGTTGTTGCCAAACGACGTTACCATGCCGGTCAGGAGACACGCGAGCTATTTAAACAGGCCGGCATCGAATTGGTGGTAATGGAAGACAAAGTGGAAGAATACGAAAACCAATAAAGGTCTCTGAGGGAAAATCCTTAAATTCTTTTGTGAGATGACTATTTAATAAAATAACTCGGGTGCAGTACCCGAGTTATTTTTCTTCATTCTTTACTAAACCGCTCACACGCCTCAGGCAACAGGTCCGGCGCTTTTGACCTCTTCAGGCACATGGTCTTCGTATTGTTTGAAATTCGCCTTGAACTTATCGGCTAATTCTTTGGCCTTTTGCTCGTAGGCCTTTTTATCGGCCCAGGTATTTTGCGGAATCAATACCTCGTTGGGCACACCCGGACATTGCGTGGGAACCTGTACTTTAAAAATGGCATCCTGTACATAAGGCACATCATCCAATTTACCTTCCAAAGCGGCATTGAGCATGGCACGCGTGTATTTGATTTCCATGCGATGCCCCACGCCGTAAGGCCCACCTGTCCATCCGGTATTTACCAGCCAGCATTTCACCTGGTGCTTTTTAATCTTTTCACCCAAAAGTTTGGCGTAAACCGTAGGATGCTGCGGCATGAAAGGCGCCCCGAAGCAGGTACTGAATGTTGCCTGAGGTTCCTTTACACCGCGTTCAGTTCCGGCCACCTTAGCCGTGTAACCCGAAAGGAAATGGTACATGGCCTGTTCCGGGGTTAATCGTGAAATGGGCGGTAAAACACCAAACGCATCGGCTGTTAAAAAGACGATGTTTTGCGGCTGTCCGGCTTTACCTTCGGGAACAATGTTTTGCAGATGCGTAATCGGATACGAAGCACGGGTATTCTCCGTAAACCTGTCATCGTTCAAATCCACACGGCGCCAGAAGGAATCGATGGCCACATTTTCCAGAATGGTGCCGAATTTACGTGTGGTTTCGTAAATTTCCGGCTCGGCCTCTTTGGAAAGACGAATTACCTTGGCGTAACAACCGCCCTCAAAGTTGAAAACGCCTTCTTCGCTCCAGCCGTGTTCATCATCGCCAATTAAAGCCCGATTGGGGTCGGTTGAAAGGGTTGTTTTTCCCGTACCGGACAAACCGAAAAAAATCGCCACATCGCCGCGTTTACCCACATTGGCGCTGCAATGCATGGAAAGCACATTGCGTTTGGGCAGAATAAAATTCATTACCGTAAATACGGATTTTTTTATTTCTCCGGCGTAACTGGTTCCACCGATTAAAATCAGTTTTTCCTTGAAATTCACCAAAATAAACGCCTCAGAATTTGTGCCATCCAGTTCTGGAACGGCGTGGAATTTAGGCAAAACAATAATGGTGTATTCGGGAACATGTTTGCGCAACTTTTCCTCATCCAAAATGCGGATAAACATATTGCGCGCAAACAAAGAATGCCAGGCATATTCGGTGATAACGCGGATGGGGATCTGGTACTTGGCGTCCGTACCGGCATATCCGTCCTGAACAAAGATATCGTTCCCTTGAAGATAGGCCTGAATACGCAACCAGATTTGATGGAACTTTTCCTCGCTAAAAGGACGGTTAACCTCGCCCCACCAAATTTCTTTTTCTGTGGTCGGTTCTTTTACGATAAATTTATCATTGGGCGAACGACCCGTAAACGAACCGGTACGAACGACTACCGGCCCCAAATGACTTAAAAGGCCTTCTCTGCGTCGTATGATTTGCTCGTACAAGATGGGGGTTGTCAAATTCCAATAGATGTTGTTTAAATTTTCCAAGCCCAGATAATCCAATCCGTACGCTCCCGGAATGTAATGTTGCACGCTCATATTTGCCTCCTTTATTGTATCGGAAAATGATCTTCCTTGTTTCGCTACTTAAATATAATCTCCGCTGCCTTGATTGCAAAAAAATAATTTTCCGATTCCGGGCCGCTCTTATTGTCCGGCAGCCCGTCATAGCTATTTTATCTTCTCGGCTAAAAAAAATTTTGGTTTAACGACTTAACGAAAGTTTGACACGACCTCTTTGAAAATGATGTAATAAATTTCAAAATAAAATTGAGTTGTTTGCCTTAAAGTCTTAAAATTACGCGAAGAAAAATATTATCATCGACGCTCAATAAGGAGAAACATCATGCGCAAATCGTTGGTTGCCGTTTTAATTGTTTTGGGCTTCATGAGCCAGTTTGGCCCCCACCTTTGGGCCCAATCGAACAAACTGCCCGAATTCAAAATTATTCCGCGTAAAGCCTGGGGATGGACGCCTCCTCCTTTTACCTTAAAGCCGCAAACTATCAAACGCATTACTATTCACCACGGCGGCATTCTATTTAAAAAAGATGAAGATCCCGTAAAATACTTACGCCATTTGCAAGAATGGAGCCGTACGGAAAAACATTGGATGGACATCCCCTATCATTACATGATCGATTTGGACGGGAATATTTACGAAGCACGCGAGTTAAAATATCCTGGGGATACCAATACAACGTACAATCCCCGGGGCCACGCCTTGATTTGTGTCATGGGTAATTATGAGATTCAGAAACCGACACAACGTCAACTGGATGCCTTGGCCTGGTTGTGTGCCAAGTTAGCCTTAAAATATCATGTACCGTTGGACAGTATTAAGGGGCACAAAGATTACGCGGAAACCCAATGCCCAGGGAAAAACCTGTATCGCTATTTACAAGACGGGTCTTTAAAGAAATTAATTAAGGCTTACGAAACATTGGATATGAAGAAAATGAAAAAACAGCAAGCGAAGACAAATTAAAAGGGGAGGTAAAAACAAAATGCTTAGCAAAACCATTGAAAAAGCTTTGAACGAGCAAATTACATTTGAATTCTTTTCGGAATACCTTTATTTGGCTATGGCTTCTTATTGTGATTCCATCGATCTGGGTGGATTTTCCAATTGGCTGATTGCTCAGGCCGAAGAAGAGCACGGCCATGCTCTGCGTCTGTTCCGTTTCGTCCAGAACCGTGAGGGCACGGTCGAGTTGGGCGCACTGGAGAAACCGCAAAGCATTTACAAAGATGTGGAAGATCTCTTCGAACACGTTTTACACCATGAGCGCAAGGTGACCGGCCGTATTAACGCGATTTATGAGTTGGCTTTAAAAGAAAAAGATTACCCCACTCAGGTCGAAATGGAATGGTTCATTACCGAGCAAGTGGAAGAAGAAAAAAACGTTTCGGATATTCTTAAACAAATAAAATGGGTTAAAAGTAATCCCATGGGTTTGTTTATGCTGGATCAACAATTGGGACAACGGCAAGCGGCCAACCTGCCGGCCGGTGAATAAATTAACTGAAAGGGCTACCCTGACGGCTAGCCCTCTTTTTTATTTCGCCCATTTATTGCGATACATATTTCAGCCACTGCTTCGTCAGGGGCCGGATTTACAATTCGTCAGGAGCCGAATCTTCGTTTAGCTTTGAACTCTCCAGTGATCTGCGAATTTTGCGTGAAA
>CAZHIZ010000258.1:0-3809 GCA_964532875.1 uncultured Caldithrix sp.
TGATTGTCAAGAATAGGAGCGTGCTCTTCTTGGAAAATATCCTGCGGAGAGACATTGTACGTATTCAACAAAAGATGCCAGCGATGCCCGTCCCGCGGGGCCGGTAATTCAAAGCGCTTGGTCGCCTCATGGGCATTGAACATCAAATAAATATCCGGGTCACCGGTCAGGGGGAATGTACTGTACAAAAGGCCCAGCCATTTGGATTGCTCGGACCAATCGGGCTGGCCTACCTTAAGACCATGCCAGCTCATTTCTGGAATCCCTTCCAGCACTTGCACTTTAAAATGGGTGCGATGGAAGGTGGGATGTGCCTGACGAAAACGGATCAATAAACGCACAAAACGTAAAAAATCACTGTTTTCCCGGGCCAAATGCCAATTGACCCAGCTGATCTCATTATCCTGGCAGTAAGCATTATTGTTCCCTTTTTGAGTCCGTCCGAATTCGTCTCCGCCCAGCAACATGGGTACCCCTTGCGATAACAACAGAATCGTCATAAAGTTGCGTTTTTGCTGGGCGCGCAATTTTAGCACGTTGGCTTCGGTTGCCTCCCCTTCCACTCCGCAATTCCAGCTAAAATTTTCATCGGCACCGTCCCGATTGTTTTCACCGTTTTCCCAGTTATGCTTTTGATTGTACGATACCAGATCCTGCAAAGTGAATCCGTCGTGGCAAGTCACAAAATTGACACTGTGGTAGGGTTCGCGTCCGTCATCCTGATACAAATCGGAGCTGCCGGCCAGACGGGTGGCCAAAACCGGAACCATGCCTGCATCGCCGCGCACAAAACGACGCACATCGTCACGGAATTTGCCGTTCCACTCCATCCAGCGTTGAAAATGGGGGAAATTACCCACCTGGTACAAACCACCCGCGTCCCAGGCTTCGGCAATCAGTTTGGTATGGGCCAGAACAGGGTCTTCGGCAATGCGTTCGATCAACGGCGGATTGGCCAACACTTCCCCGTCGCGTCCACGCCCCAAAATGGAGGCCAGATCAAAACGGAATCCATCCACATGCATTTCCATTACCCAATAACGCAAGCTGTCCAAAATCATGTCGCGAACTACGGGATGATTGCAATTGAGCGTGTTCCCGCAGCCGGAAAAATTCAGATACTCTCCGCTTTCCGGATCGATCAAATAATAAACCGTTTTGTCCAATCCTTTAAAATGGTAAACCGGACCTTTTTCATTACCCTCGCCCGTGTGATTGAAGACCATGTCCAAAATCACTTCGATGCCTGCCTGATGGAAGGCTTTTACCATGGATTTGAATTCATTGACAATTTGGTATTCGTTTTCGGTGTGCGCGTAAGCCGCCTTGGGTGCAAAAAAGCTAATGGGATCGTAGCCCCAAAAGTTCAGCAAACGTTCCCCGGTGCGCGGATTTGTGCGATCGATCATGGTTTCGTCAAAATCGGTAATGGGCATCAATTCCACGGCCGTAATCCCCAATTCCTTTAAATAAGGAATTTTTTCCGTCAATCCCAAAAACGTCCCTTTGGCTTTGACCCCGGACGAGTTGTGAATCGTGTAACCGCGGACGTGCAATTCGTAAATAATCGATTCGGAGAGCGGGATATTCAATTGTCGATCCGTGCCCCAATCGAAAGCATTGTTAATAATGGCCGAAATTCGGAAGGTGTGTTCTTTGCCGTCGCGATTAATCTTAAACGGTTTGCCCCAAATTTTACCACCGCAGGTCGTGCGGGCATAGGGATCAAGCAAAACGATGCGCTCGTCGATGGGATTGAAGGGTTGCTCACCGCGCAAACGAAAGCCGTATTTGACCCCGTGGTTGAGCCCTTTTACATAGGCATGCCAGACAAACCCGGTGCGATTTAAATCGGCATCCAGTGGGAATTCCATGAGCGGTTCCTGCGAGCATTCGTCAAATAGCACCAAAGAAACGGAATGGGCATGCGGCGAATAGACGGCAAAATTAATGCCGCCGCGCACTAAAGTCGCTCCAAAAGGAACGGGGGCTCCGCGGTCGATTTCAAAATTCGATCCGACAACGGCTAAAATATCCCGACGTAATTCATTTTTATTTTCTGGCATATTTTCTTAATCGGTTCCCATAGTAAATTTGTAAATGAAAAATTTACGAGAAAATAACTCCCGGACAAAATATTTTACCTGAGGCAGAATAAAGAGGAAACTCTTTTCGTTAGGCATCGTAAAAGCACTTTTATTTTAGACGAATATTATGTATTTTAAAAATTTTGAGTATCATTATTATCTAAGGAGACTGCGAAATGAAAGAAGCCATTGAAGCATTGGAGCCGAAACTGGTTTGGAAATATTTTTATGCCATCGGGCAAATTCCGCGTTGCTCGAAGCACGAAGAAAAAATTCGCCAATTTCTGATCGACTTCGCCAAATCACACAATTTGGAATGGAAAACGGATGAAGCGGGTAATGTACTGATCCGCGTACCTGCCTCACCCGGCATGGAAGATCGGCCGGTGGCGGTGATTCAGGGTCACATGGACATGGTCTGCGAAAAGAATAAAGACAGCGATCACGATTTTAGCAAAGATCCCATTAAAATGAAAATCGAAGACGGTTGGGTGACGGCCGAAGGAACGACGCTCGGAGCCGATAACGGGATTGCCATTGCCATGGGGCTGGCTTTGGCCGAAGACAAATCCGTGCAGCATCCGCCGCTGGAATTGTTGTTTACCGTTGACGAAGAAACCGGCCTTACCGGAGCCAACGCCTTGAAAAGCGATTTTGTCTCGGGACGCATTTTGCTGAATATCGATTCGGAAGAAGAAGAAACACTTTTTATCGGTTGCGCCGGCGGTCAAAACACCGAATTACACAAAATCATCGATTGGCAAAATGCCCCGCAGGGACATGAAGCGTACGTAGTTAAAGTAACCGGTTTGCGCGGCGGACATTCGGGGTTGAACATCCATGAAGGTTACGGCAACGCCATCAAATTGTTGGCACGGTTCCTGTACCATCTCCAGGAAAAAGCGGATTTTGCATTGGCTCATATCGACGGCGGAAGCGCCCATAATGCCATTCCCAGGGAGGCCGAGGCTTTGATCACGGTTCCAGCCGACAAAGCGGATGCGCTGAAAAGTTTAGCCAATGAATATCAGAAAATCTATCGGGACGAATACAAATTTGTGGATAAGGACGTGAAAGTCGTGGTCGAATCCTTCCAGAATCCGACCAAAGTGTTTTCCAACGATTTTCGCGACACTTTAATTCGCACGTTGTATGCCATGCCGCACGGAGTATTGGCCATGAGTCACGCCGTGGAAGGTATGGTGGAAACTTCGACCAACTTGGCCACGGTACACACTGACGAAGAAGAGGTTATCATTTTAACGTCTCAACGTTCTTCGGTGGCCAGTTCCATTATCGATTCTTCGGACAAAGTAAAAGCACTGGGCGAATTGGGCCATTTTAAAGTGGATCAAAACGACGGTTACCCGGCCTGGCAGCCCAATCCCGATTCCAAACTTCTGCACATTTGCAAAGAAATTTACACCAAAACATTCGGACATGAACCGCAAGTTATGGCCATTCACGCCGGTTTGGAATGCGGAATCATCGGTGAAAAATACGAGGGCATGGACATGATTTCTTTCGGCCCGGATATTTTAGGCGCGCATTCCCCGGATGAAAAAATCCGTATTGAATCGGTACAGCACGTGTGGAATTATTTACTGGATATTTTGAAAACATTGAAATAAAGCGGGAAGTCAGTGCGGGAAAGTAGTTGAATGGGAAATGGTTGAACGGTTGAATGGTTAAACGGGAAATGGTTTGGCAGGTTGGTGTACA
>CAZHIZ010000259.1:0-3780 GCA_964532875.1 uncultured Caldithrix sp.
GGGCTGGACTGAAAAAGGTAAAGGCAAAGCGTAAAAAGTGAAGGGTAATTCGACTACCGCGATCGACTGTCCGCCATTTGACGGCTTCCAAATACAGCAACTGCGTCCCAATTACTCTTCTCCCTTGACTCTTTACCTTTAACCTTTAACGAAAAATGGATTTGTAGTCCGGCTATTGACGCACCGGTGCTCCATTTAATCATTCCTATATTCTCCAATATTATTCCGCTTTTTATTCTACTTCTCGACCGAACGAGTTTAAATATCGCCTATACAGTCGACTCACCCGGATTCTGATTGATTAAAAAATTTATTTTATTGCTTTATTATCAATAAGTTAGTAAGTCTCCTTATTTTGTGGCACGACAATTGTATTAGTAAGAAGCGAAGTTCATTTAAAATAACCAAAACAAAAGGAGACGTGTTATGAAGAACTTATTCGCCATTTTAGCGGTAGCCATCATTTTTTTAGCCGGTAACGCCTTTGCGCAGGATTCCTCGCAAGTCAGGAATCAGTTTAAACACGGCCAGCGTCATCAAATGCAATCCATGATGCACAATAACGGTAACGGCCAACACGGTCACGGATTTGTGGATGCCAATGGAGACGGATACAACGATAATGCCCCAGACGCCGATGGCGACGGTATTCCCAACGGAATGGATCCCGATTACACCGGCCCGAAAATGCACAACGGGAATCATGGACATGGGTTTGTAGATGCCGATGGTGACGGAATTAATGATAACGCCATGGATGACGACGGTGACGGTATCCCCAACGGCCAGGATCCTGATTATGTCCGCCCGCAGAACGGTACGGGACACATGAACGGAAAAGGAATGAATAGGGGTCATGGAATGCATGGTCAGGGTAATGGTGCCGGTTTAGGCAGCGGAGAAAATGCTGGTAATGGTCATCGCGGTAGAGGAAACGGTAAACAAGGCCGCAAATAAAATCCCAAAATAAACAGCCCTCTTAAATTTCCAAGGTCGGTACGCAACACGTGCCGACCTTTTTTTGATTTAAGGGTAAAGGTCGGAATTTTAATTCAACTTTTGCCGCAACCTTTCCCGGTTCCAAATCATCCAACTTATAATTTTCCTTTATCCGTTCCTTTTTTTCAAAAGCAACAGTCTGTGAATCTATTTGCATTTCGTTTTTTGGCGCTTATATTTAGAAAAAAGAAAAGTTGTTCGGAGGGGAAAATGCAACGTTTGGTATTAAGTATTTTGGGCATCTTCTTTACAATTTCCGTTCTTTGGGCCCAATGGTCGTCCGATTCCTTGCAAAATACGCCGATTATTGTTTATTCCGGCAGTCAGGTTGTACCGAAAATTCAAGCCACTTCCGATGGTGGTTGTTACATTTCCTGGTACGATAATCGTAACGGTAATTACGACATGTATTTGCAACGTTTGAATCCGCAGGGTGAAAAAATGTGGGCCACGGATGGTCTGCTCATCAGTAACCATGCGCAGGAATCGTGGATTACCGATTACGACCTGGCGGTAGATCAGAACGACAATGCCATTCTTGTTTTTAACGATTTACGCAACGGTTCGGACAACGGCTGGGATGTGTTCGCGTACAAAATATCACCCTCGGGTCAATTTTTATGGGGCCCTGACGGAATCGGCCTTTCTCCCACGGTAAACAGCGAAAGCGAAATGTCTCCCAAAGTGGTGGTAACAACTGCCGGTAATTACGTTTTTGCCTGGACGCGTTCCGCTTCACAAGATGAAGTCGCCCTGCAAAAGCTTTCGTCCGACGGTCAAAAACTTTGGGGTACGGACGGGTTAACCATTATCGGCCAACAAAGCGGAAGCGCTTCGCATCCGCGCCTGATTGCCGCCAAAAACGACAGTATTATTGTTCTTTGGAAAAATACGGTCGGTTCCTATCCGGCCACAAAAACATTTTTATTCGTCCAAAAAATAGCACCGGGCGGAACTTTTGCCTGGGGTAGTAACGGCATTAATATTTACAATACAGGCAATATCTCCAGTTATTACAATCCGGTAATGTGTTCGGATGCCAATAGCGGTGCTTTTGTGGCCTGGGAAGAGCAACCTACAATCAGCGAATCGTACGTAAGTGTCATTCATGTTAATGCAGACGGCAGTTTAGGCTATCCTTTGAACGGTATTAAAACCGCTACCAATTCTACACAAATGCATTGGAAACCGAGTATTACCTTTAATTCTGTACTGCAGAATTTGTTTGTTTTTTGGTTGGAAACCAATTCCGGACAAAACCAATACGGTATTTACGGCCAAAAATTGGATCTGGCCGGTAATCGGCTGTGGGGAGATAACGGTAAAGAGTTTATTCCTTTGGGTGGTCGTTCCATTTCGTTTGTTTCTACCGCGGCTACGGATACCGCAATTTATGTGGGCTATTTTCAAAATTCGGCCCCCAATGCCTATGACGACGGGGTCAAATGTTTTCTGTCCGATAACGACGGCCATTTCATCTGGGGCCCGGTTATTCTTTCGGCTGCCAGCTTGGGCAATAAAGACGACCTGGTACTGAGTTTAAATACCCATGCACAGGCTTTGTTTGCCTGGACGGATATGCGCAATGATGACGACGGCGATATTTATGCACAGGATATTAATCCGGACGGCACGTTGGGTCTCCTTTCTGCAGGGATTGCCTCGGAAGATTTAGTGCCGAAACATATACTGCTCTCCCAAAACTTTCCCAATCCCTTTAACCCCGTAACAACCATTGAATACCGTGTACCAGACGGGGGTAGCGCTTTACGACATGTGCGTTTGTCACTTTACGATGTCAAAGGTCGATTCATTCGCCATTTGCTGAATATCGATCAGCCGGCCGGAACCTATCGATATGTTTTCCGGGCCGAAAACTTGCCGAGCGGTTTGTATTTTTATGTTTTACAGGTCGGATCACAAAAGCAAACACGCAAGATGATCTTGTTGAAATAATATAAGGATCAATGCCGGTCCCGGGCAGGCACCCAAATTTCACACGAATTTGCCGGTTCATCGGCACCGCCTGCTAATTAAGAATTCAGACGCAGATCGACGATACTTTTCTTTGCAAAGCTCTGTTGCTGAGGGAAAGTTTGTATTATTTCTGTTTCTTCCAAAAAACCGGTTGCCAGGTAATGCAGCCGGGGACATGTTGTGCTCTTAGGGTTTTGCCGATTTCTCGCAAGGATTCTCCGGAAAAAACTTTTTCCACAGCAGGGAAAAAGGAACTTTCTTCAAAGCGGACATGGCTAATCAATAAGTCGGCAAAAGTTTTAAAATATCCCATTAATTCCGTTTGCACATCACCTCGGCCGATTCGATCGAATATATCGGCAAAGCGTTCATGCTCCTTTAACACTTGCTCTTTGATTTCCGCCGGCAATTTAGCGGCTTCCTGATGCCCCAGAATGACCCGTTCTTCACGCTCAAAATGCGGAAACAAATCATGTTGCCAGATGTAAACAATAAACTCCCGAATGTCTTCAACTTTGCCCCCGTTGAGCACTCCCAATTTAATACGGTTGGCATTAACCAGCGCGCTATGATGTTCCCAGGACAACGGTACTAAAAATTCCGAACGTTTCATTGCTGCCTCGATTTTGATTTTTAGCCAATGTACAAAATTATGGCATAAAAGGGGAAAAAACCAAACTAAAAAAGCATAAATTGGTGAATGGCCCGGCAGTAGCCGGATTTTCAATTGGTCAGCGGGGCCGAATTACCCTTCACTTTTTACGCTTTACCTTTATCTTTACATTTTTCAGCATTGTCCGGCCT
>CAZHIZ010000260.1:0-3775 GCA_964532875.1 uncultured Caldithrix sp.
TGTAAAATTTTAAAGCCCGCCCACCGGTGGTGGTTTCGGGATTCCCGAACATGATGCCCAGTTTTTCCCGAATTTGATTGATGAAAATAACCGAGGTGTTTGATTTGCTGACCGTACCGGTCAATTTACGCAAAGCCTGAGACATGAGCCGCGCCTGCAGGCCCATGTGCGAATCACCCATTTCCCCTTCGATTTCGGCCTTGGGCACCAGCGCGGCCACGGAATCGATGACGATGACATCGATGGCACCGCTGCGTACCAGGGTTTCCACGATTTCCAGAGCCTGCTCGCCGTTATCCGGCTGACTGACCAACAGATTAACCGTATCCACGCCCAATTTTTTGGCGTAATTGGGATCCAAAGCGTGTTCGGCATCGATGAAAGCGGCCAGACCACCGCGTTTTTGCGCTTCGGCAATGATGTGCAGGGCCAGAGTGGTTTTACCCGAAGATTCCGGACCGTAAACTTCCGTGATGCGTCCGCGGGGAATGCCGCCTACCCCAAGCGCCGCATCCAACGAAACGGAGCCGGTGGGAATGACATCCACATCGATTTTAGCCCGATCGCCCAGGCGCATGATGGCGCCCTTGCCGAAGTTGCGTTCGATTTGCGAAAGAGCTACTTCCACCGCTTTTTCTTTATTCTTGTCTAAGTCTGCCAAAATAATCTCCTTTTAAAATTTTTGCTTCGTTTCAAATATAATCATGGTTTGCCTAATTTAAAAATTTACAAGGCAAATTTCTCGATGGCTTTGTACACAGCCCCCTGGGGCTTTAGAAAACTTTGCATAAGCACAATTTCCCGCACGTTAAAGCGAAACGGCTCAAAGGGATGGCTTTGCACGAACGTCCACAACTCGTCAAAGCGTTCGGGTTGTTTAACCCTGGCTAAAGTAAGGTGCGGCGAAAATCGCCGGGTTTCTTTGGCAAAACCAAGCCCCTGTAAATTGTTTTCCAAAAAATGAAACAAATCGGGTAAAAGTTCCAAAGGCTCGCTTTTAATACCCAGCCAAAAAACACGCGGATTGCGTTTACCGGGAAAGGCTCCGAATTGATTGACGGTTAAGGCAAAAGGCCGAAAAGCCCCGCTAACGGTTTGCAAGTTTTGCTGCACCCGATCGATTAACGGTTTTTCCCGTTCTCCGAGAAATTTTAATGTTACGTGCAAAGCCGCGGGTTTTACCCAACGCACATGACGCGTAAAAGGCTTGAGTTCTTTTTGGTAAGAATCGATGCGATCGATGAGCGCCGGAGGCAACTCAATCGCGATGAAACTACGAATAATTTCCGCCATTTTTCTCCTTTTGACCTTTTACTTAAGGGCAAGGCCGTCTCAGATTAATCGATTTTAAGCAGCAGGCGGCGCAATAGTTCCATAGCTGCCACCGCCCCCCGTTTTTTATTCATCAGGCGTTCCGTGCCGAAACGAAATTCGTGCACTCTTTCTTCGCTGCCCCATCGTGCGGCAATGTAACACAAACCAATGGGCTTGCTTTCCGTTGCTCCGGTTGGCCCGGCAATGCCGGTGGTAGCCAGAGCGCAATCGCTGCCGAACAGTTTTTGCACACCGCGCACCATCTCACGGACCGTTTGCTCACTAACGGCCCCGTATTTTTCAAGGGTCTCTGCCTGCACTCCCAAAAGATGACGTTTGCTTTCGTTACTGTAAGTAACGGCCGCGCCTAAAAAATAATCCGAACTGCCGGGAATGTTGGTAATCATATCCCCGATTAAGCCGCCGGTAAAACTTTCGGCCACGGAAAGCGTCAAAGTTTTCATCTTGAGAATGCGACCGATAATTTCTTCAATATCCAATTCTTTTTCGGTAAAAATGTATTTTTTTAGACGCTGACGCACCCCGGAAATCAATGCCTCGAATTCTGCCAGCGTGCGCGGATTCGTATCCGGTGCGGTAAAACGCAAATCAACTCCGCGGAAACGCGGCAAAAAAGCCATGCGAATGGTTTTGTGTTCTTCCACCAAATCGCCTATTTTTTCAATAATGCGCGATTCCGGAATACCGGTGGTACGCACTAAATGCGATGGCAGCGGGTGTAAATCGAAAATCTCTCTGAGCAAAGGCAAAATGTCTTTTTCTGTTAAATGGTACACTTCGTGCGGAACACCCGGCAAAAAGAAATAATGCACCTGTCCCCGCTTAAAATACAAACCCGGGGCCGTGCCCTTAAAGTTGCGCAAAACACGTTCGCATTGGGGAATAACCGCCTGCTCCCGATTGACTTTATTTAAAAAGAATTTACGATTGGAAACAAAACGGCGCACATCCTCGAATACTTCGGAATTAAATTGCAATTGCACGCCGAAAAACTCGCAGATGGAACGTTTGGTAATATCGTCGGGTGTGGGACCTAATCCGCCGGTCGTAATCACTACCCGGGCCCGTTGCGAAGCGTTTTTGAGGGCTGATAGAATGGCCTTCTTTTCATCGGCAATGGTGGTTATCCACAAAGTCTCAATGCCGATGGAGCGTAACTGACGGGCCAGGTAGGCTGCATCGGTATTAACCGTAATGCCGGCCAACAGTTCGTTACCAATGGAAATGATTTCCGCTTTAACACTACTCATGACCAAAGTCCTGTTCTGAAAATCAATTGTAAAATAATATTGGCATAAACACCGGCAATCACGTCATCGATCATGATGCCCCAACCGGCTTTTAAGCGCTGCGAGCGATCGATGGGCGGCGGCTTACGTACATCGAACAGCCGGAACAGCAAAAAGGCCAAAATGTAAACGACCGGTGAATAAAGCGGCAAAAACAGCAAAGCCACCCATTGCCCCACCACCTCATCAATTACCACAATGGAAGGGTCCTCCCCTTTTTCCCGCTCGATCAAAGTGGACGTCCAAACCCCGAGAGCAAAGAAAAACACACTTAGCAGCAGCCAGTAATAATTGTTTAGGGGGAAAAAATAGATCAGCGCCAAGCCCAATAAACTGCCGGCCGTACCCGGAGCGATGGGGGCATATCCTGTTCCCAGGCCGGTGCCGATTCCGTAAAGAAAAAATTTACGCATTTATTGTCCCTTCTCAAAACAGCGGACAACGGCCGCATAGGTTCGTTTAAATAATTCGGAAACGTGTGAGCGATTGACAATCAAATAATGTGTGCCGCTGAGCACGGTTAGCACCACAACCAGCAACATGGCCCAGGTCGTCCACAACAAATACGGATGGTTCACCTGATTCAGGCGAATTTCGGGCGCATGGGGAATGTTGACGTAAATGAGTAAAACAAAAATAAAGCCCATTTGCAAAAAAGTTTTCCATTTGGCCAGATTGGAAGTGATGATCGGTTTGCCGATGTAAAGGGCAAAACTGCGCAATCCGGTTACAATAAAGTCGCGCAAGATAACCAGGATTACCATCCACCAATACAAATAATGTTCGTAAGCCAAAACGATAAGTGCGGAAGAAACCAGCAATTTATCGGCTAAAGGGTCCATAAATTGACCCCAGCGGGTGACCATTTGCAAACGGCGCGCCATGTAACCGTCGTACCAGTCCGTTACGGAAGCCAAAAAATAGACAATGCTGGCGATTAAAATATTCGTCGGTCCGCCCAGAAGGAAAAGGACGATGAAAACCGGTGTCAAGATCATCCGCAGAATCGTTAATTGATTTGGACTGGTAAGCCGCATAGTTAAATGATCCGTTTTTTTAATAGAACACGATATTAACAATTTTCTGCAAATTTTTCCAATCTTAATTCGTTAGTGGAAAATGCGTGAAAGCTTTTAGCCACCGATGCGGCT
>CAZHIZ010000261.1:0-3694 GCA_964532875.1 uncultured Caldithrix sp.
GCAAACGCTTAGAACTTGCTTACCTTCCCCTATGAGGGGAAGGTGTCTTCGACGTGTCGAAGATCCGGCTCCTGACGGAGCGAAGATCCGGCTATCGACGGATCGAAGACGGATAGGGTACAAAAAAGAAAAGACAAAAGCCAAAGGAAAAAAGTAGAAAGATGGATGGAAATGGATTCTCAAAATTGCAAATTAAAAATCCGGCCTCCGACGTCCCAGTTCCAAATTCCAAGTTCCCAGTTCCAAGTTACTTTTTACTCTTCACCCTAAACCCTTGACTCTCACCAAACACCGCCTGCCCCTGCACGCCGTCCCCGCCTTTAGCAACATTTGCGCGGAATTTGAATCAAAAACGCCGTACCCTGTCCGGGGCTGCTTTTTAAACGGATCACTCCGTTGTGCTGGTCAACAATCCGCTGAACGATACTTAAACCGATACCCGTTCCGCTGGCTTTGGTCGTGAAATACAAGTTAAAAATCTTCGCTTGCACTTCCTGCGGAATGCCCGGGCCCGTATCCGAAACAGTCAGTTGCAGCCAATCGTTTTCCAATTTATGGACTTCCATGGAAATGCGTCCGGGGTTTTCCATGGCTTCGATGGCATTGCGTACCAAATTGCTTAATACCTGAGCTAATTTATCCCGATCGGCTACAATCGTTCCGTTCCAATGTAACTTAACTTCGAGAGTGATGCCCTTTTGACGCGCTTCCTTTTGATACTGCATCTCAATTTGCCCGATCAAAGAAGCGATTTCGAACTCCTGCGGGCGTAATGGCTCTGGCTTGGAAAATTGTAAAAAATCTTGAATCGTTCTGTTGATGCGTTTAACCTCGTTGTACACCAGACGCGCCAGAGAATGGTATTCCTCTTTATGTTCGGAAGGTTCGAAATCTTTATCCAATTGTTGCACAATGGTGGCAATGGCATTTAACGGATTGCGAATCTCATGTGCCACGCCCGCGGCCAATTCTCCCATGGCGGTTAAACGTTTTTTACGATTCAACTGCTCTTCCATGGCCTTTTGTTCGCTTAAATCGCGAATAACAAAAATGGTATTCGACCCTGTTTCCGGAATAGCAAACGTAGTTTTTGAAACCAAAAGCGTTTTTATCCGATCCTGAAATTCGCATTCGATCTGACGCAAAGAAAACGATTCTTCCAGCATCTGAACGCACGGTACATTTCCCAATACATGGCGTAAGGGCCTACCGTGAATCTCGGCCTCCTTTTGGGCAAATAGCTTTTCTGCGGCGCGATTAAAAATGCGAATCCCTTCGTTTTCATCGCACACGATAATAGCATCACTCACATTCTGGATGATATTTGTAGAATAGGTTTCTACAACGGCATAGTCTTTTTTCAAAGAATAAAAACGTTGTTTGGTGAATAAATAGGTTAGCATAAAGCCGCCCAGAACGATGAGCAAAATAGTAATAAAAATCAAACGCCGATAAATGCGGGCGTTAATATCGTTAACCGGTTTCATGGAAAGTCCCAGACGAAACAGCCCCAGCTTTCGGCCGTTATATGAAAACGGATGAACCGCTTCGAAAACACGAAGCGAATCGAAATCGGTAATGCGTGTTAAATACAAAGAATCGCTAAAAGCATGGCGTAAAAAAGGCGAATCGTTTAAAGCTTCCAGTTCACGTACATTGCCCGAAGCTGCCAAGAGGGTACTCGTATCTTGTAAAGCAGCATAAATAATAAAAGGATTTTTTAGTACCACCGATCGCAACAAAGGGCCGAATCCGGCGCGGCTATTGGCCGCCATCACTTCGCTGGCGTCCATAGACAGAACAATAGCCGTATGGCTTTCCCCTCTCAGGGCTATAATGTATTGGGCCGTATCCCGTTTCTTTTTTGCACGTAATACAAAGATTAATGTATCGGTTTCCCCGGAAAAAACAGGAGCCAAAAGGCGTTTAAGCGATTCTTCCGGTAAAAATTTTTGCCCGATGGACACAATCCGCACTATTTTATCAGCAGTCGGTTTAACAACTTGAATGGCATAAATCGCATTTTTTGCCGCCATTGCTTTTAGCACTTGAGGGGTAGCCTGTCCCTGCTCGTACAAAATCTTAATCATGTCGGCCGTCTTGATCATGCGATCCCGATAGGAACGGGCCAAAAATTGATTGTTCCGTAAAATATTTTGTGATGAGATGAGCAAAGATTCTAATAAGGAGTGAGACTGAGTGGCCATGAGCTGCAAAAGTTCTTTTTTGCTTTGTCGCAGTTCGATAATTGCACTGGAAATCATGATCACGGCCAAAGCCAAAAAGATTAAAACCACATTACGCGCTTCGGCCCATAATTTTTCTTTTTTAATCAGCTTTTTCATATCCTTTTTACGATTCTGACAAAATAAAATCCGGCTTTCTCAAAATCTTCTTTTGGAAAATTCAGGCAGAGGAACGGACGATCAATTTTGTTTTTAAGACAATCGTTTTGTCCTGATTCTTTGGTTCTTCGTTTTTTAATTGATCCAACAGGGCTTTAATGGCCTCCCTCCCCATCTCGTAAGCCGGTTGCTCAATGGTTGTTAAAGGAGGATCGACAAAAGCCGCAATGGGATTATTGGAAAAGCCCACCACCGAAACATCATCCGGAATTTTAAGTCCGTGCCGTTTTAAAACCGTAATGGCGCCAAGAGCGGCAGGATCATTCACGGCAAAAACGGCATCCGGCGATACCCCACTTTTCAAAAGCATTTCCATGGCCTCGGCTCCGTTCTTTTCATGGAATCCGGCCCAGACCAACAAACGTTCGTCCAAAGCTAAGCCCGCTTCCTGTAAAGCCTGAGCATAACCCTGATACCGTTCATGAGAAATCAACAAATTTTTAGTTCCCCCGATATGGGCAATCCGTTTACGCCCTTTGCTTATTAAATAACGGGTTGCTTCATAGCCCCCGGCCCGGTCATCTACAATCACTTTAATCGTATTCGGAATATCCAGAATACGATCAAAGAAGACAATCCGGCCGCCGGACTTCAAAAACCAGCGAAAATGCTCATCATTCTGGGTTGTCTGCGAAACCGAAACCAGCATGCCGGCCACACGGTTACCCATCAAGGCGCGGGTGTTCATAATTTCCCGTTCGTAATTTTCATTGGACTGGCAAACCAGCAGAACATAGCCGTGCTCCTGAGCCACCTCTTCCATTCCGCTAATAGCGCTGGCAAAAAAGTGGTGCTGAATTTCCGGGACCAAAACACCGATTAAATTAGTTTGATTGTTCTTTAAGTTGCGGGCAAACAAATTAGGCTGATAGTTCAATTTTTCAGCCATTTTTTTTACTTTTTTCTTCGTTTCGGGATTAACATCCGGATGATCACGCAAGGCCCGTGATACGGTCGTATGGTGCAGCCCCAGAGCCTTCGCAATGTCTTTAATAGTCGCTTTCTTCATTTTTTTGTTTCCGTGAAAGGATTAAGGGTAAAAAGTAACTGGTTACTTGGAACTTGGAACTTGGAACTTGGAACTCGGAACTCGGCCGTCAAAGGCCGGATTTTTAATTTGCAATTTTGAGAATCCATTTCCATCCATCTTTCTACTTTTTTTATTTTTTCTTCCTGTACCCTTCAATTTACAGGAAATAGCTTTGCGCGCAGATTCCGCCGATTCTCGCCGACTTGCCGAACCATTTTCTATTCAACGATTCAACCGTTCAACCCTGTTCGTCAATTGC
>CAZHIZ010000262.1:0-3508 GCA_964532875.1 uncultured Caldithrix sp.
GAGCACCGAGGATGTCCCCAAAAAATCAATTTCGGATTTTGGTGTTTCCGTTCCGGCTCATCCTGAATATATCGTTGACACAGATGAAGCCAAAAACATATTGTTGTCCAAAGAGGCCGAACTGGTTTGTGTAAGGAGTTGGGAAGAATATATCGGTAAAGTCAGCGGGTACAATTACATCGAAAAAAAAGGACGTATTCCCGGTGCCGTGTTTGGCAATTGCGGATCGGATGCTTATCACATGGAAAATTACCGCAACAACGACCATACGACCCGCGAATATCATGAAATTGCCCAACAGTGGTTGGATGTCGGTTTAACACCGGATAAACATTTGGCCTTTTACTGCGGTACAGGCTGGCGTGGCAGCGAAGCCTGGTTTAATGCCTGGCTAATGGGCTGGCCCCGGGTTTCCGTTTACGATGGCGGCTGGTTCGAATGGAGCAACGATCCGCAAAATCCGTACGAAACAGGGCTCCCGGAGTAAGAGAAAGCCGGAAAAATGGGAGTCGTGCTTTCGGCCGGTTCCATTTTTTGTCTGATTTTAGTAACCATTTAATTTTGATTGGAATCGAAATGAAAAAATTTGATGCAATTGTAATCGGGTCGGGGCAGGCCGGCACACCTTTGGTTTTTAAACTAACTGCACACGGCCAAAAAGTGGCATTTATTGAAAAGGAACACTTTGGCGGGACCTGCTTAAACGTGGGGTGTACACCGACAAAAACGTATGTGGCCAGTGCAAGGCGCATGTTCGATGCCCTTCATGGTACCGATGTAGGGGTGAAAATTTTACCGGGGGCCAAAATCGAGTTACCGGCAGTTAAAAATAGGAAAGATGCTCTAATACAAAAATCGGTTCAATCCATTCGCAAGGCGTTACGAGACAATAAGAACATTACTGTTTTTAAAGGAAATGCGCAGTTTAGCGGATATAAAAAAGTGACTGTCCGGGATGAAGAAATGAGCGCAGAAAAAATCTTTATTAATGTGGGGGCGCGGGCAAGAATCCCCGAAGGATTCGATAGCTCCTATGTATTAACCAATCGAGAGATACTGGATTTGGAAAGCCTTCCGGAACATTTAATTATTGTTGGGGGTAGTTACATCGGTTTGGAATTCGGCCAAATCTTTCGGCGCTTTGGTAGTCAGGTCACCATCATTGAAAAAGCCGATGGTTTGATCCCCCGTGAGGACGAAGAAATTTCCCAAACCATTAAAGAAATTTTAACTGCAGAAGGAATTAAATTTCGCTTAAACGCCACTTGTATTAAGGCAAGTCAATCTGCCGGCGGCCAAATAACCGTTCAGGTAGATTGCCAGAACGGGCCCACAGAAATTAATGGTTCTCATTTGTTAATAGCTGCGGGGCGTGAATCGAATACGGATACGTTAAATTTGGCATCAACCGGTCTGCAAAGTGATGCTAAAGGATTCATCCCTGTGGATGATCATCTCGAAAGTAACGTGCCGGGGATTTACGCTCTGGGTGATTGCAATGGGAAAGGTGCTTTTACGCACACGGCTTTTAATGACTTTCAGATTGTTGCTGATCATTTGTTCGGAAGTAAAAAACGCTCCGTTTCGGAGCGCATCACAACGTACGGTTTGTTTATTGATCCACCATTGGGGCGCGCCGGCTTAACATTGGCACAGGCTAAAAGAACCGGCAAAAAATTAAAAGTAGGCTATCGCAAGATGTCCGATGTCGCCCGTGCCCGTGAACGCGCCGAAACACAAGGTTTTATGAGCGTAATTATCGACGCCGAATCGGACAAAATAATGGGAGCTGCGGTTTTAGGTATTGGTGGAGATGAAATCATAAGTAGTATTTTAAACATCATGTATGCCGATCTGCCTTACACCGTAATTCGCGATTCGGTGCCACCGCACCCTACCGTTTCCGAACTTATTCCGACTATGTTGGAAAATTTAAGGGATGTGGACTGAAAAGAAGATATTGGAAAAAAGTCGTGTGAGTCTGAAATCGGTTCGAGAAACTAAAAGAGTGAAGTTTAACAAACGGAGAAAATAACATGAAGGCTATTTGGAACGGCAGAGTTATTGCGAAAAGTTCGCAAACGATAGTAGTGGAAAATAATCATTATTTCCCGCCGGAGACGGTTAATCATGAGTTCTTAAAGCATAGCGGTACCCAAACCATTTGTCTCTGGAAGGGAGAAGCTTCCTATTATCATATTTCGGTGAACGGTGTACTGAACAAAGATGCGGCATGGTATTATCCGAATCCCAAACCGGCAGCTAAAAAAATCAAGAATTATATTGCTTTTTGGAAAGGCGTCAAAATAGAGAAAGATTAATCGTGATGAAGGTAGAATCAAAAGAGACGATCGTCATGCCGAAAAGGACCCAAATTGTTAATTTGTTACAGGAAATCAATCCGGGCCAAATGGCAAAAGAGATTATTGCCGGGCTGAAAAAGAATCCCAAACAAATTCCTTCCAAATTTTTTTACGATAAGAAGGGTTCGCAATTATTCGAAGAAATTACGGCAATCGATGAATATTACCCCACACGCACAGAGATGAAAATTTTGGCTTCGATATGGGAAAAATTGTATTTGGATTTTGAAGAATTAAGTATTGTAGAACTGGGAAGTGGTGATGCCTCCAAAATTCGCTTGCTCTTAGGACAAATTCCCTCGTACCGGTTATCAGGAATTACATATCTACCTGTAGATATCAGTATTGATGCATTGAAGTGGGCCGTTGCCGATCTTTCGGTTTCCTTTCCATCTCTACAAATTACTGGCTATGCTGCCGATTTTTTGTCTCCGCTAAAGATCATGCGTAGAAAAGGCCCTTACCTTTTTTGTTTTTTCGGAAGTACCATCGGTAATTTTAATTTAGAAGAAATCATGTGGTTTTTAAGACGATTAGGTAATGAAATGCAGACTGGTGATCGCTTGTTGTTAGGCCTGGATATGGTCAAAGAAATCAATATCCTTGAAAAGGCTTACAACGACGTTCAGGGAATTACGGCACGATTCAATAAAAATATTTTGAATGTGGTCAACTATTGGACCAAAGGCAATTTTCAAACGGAAGAATTTGATCATGTTGCCTGGTACAACGCTCAGGAGCAGCGTATTGAAATGCATTTGAAAGCCCGCAGGGCCATGGAAGTTTTTTTGGGAATCAACGGGGAAACTATTTCGCTTGCACGCGGCGAAATGATCCATACGGAAAATTCATACAAGTTTACTCCGGCGGATGTAGATATGTTCGGCCGATGGGCCGGTTTGCGAAAAATAGATAGTTTCAGTGATGTGCGGCAATGGTTTACCTTGGCCTATTATGTAAAGGAGAAGGTTTAATTTCGTAAAGGAAAGATGTAAATAAAAAAGCCCCTTTGGCAAGGGGCTTTTGGGTTTAAAGTTACTGATTTATTTGGATTCTTTTTCCAAATGAGTTTTTGTTAATTGGAGAACTTCCTTCTGAGTGGCGCCCAACACATCGGGAGTACCGTCGCCGTCCAAGTCGATCGG
>CAZHIZ010000263.1:0-3443 GCA_964532875.1 uncultured Caldithrix sp.
GTGGATCGTTGTAGACGATCCATATTTTATTGCAAGGCGATAAATAGTTTTAAGCTAAAGAGAAAAATAGCTGCGGTGTTGCCATTTGTTTGACATTGTTTGGGATAAATCCCAATTAGTTTGAGGTCGTTCATTTAACCACGAGCTAAAACTCGTTCGTGGCAATTCAAGCCCCAACTAATCAGGACTATTAATATTTTTCGACTTTTCTGTTTTGGAAGGAATTCCACCCTTCATTCGTAAATAGATCGGCAAATTCATTTTGAAAGGGGTAACGACAAGCAGGCTATTCGTATCTTGGCCAAATTCCCGTACCCTGCGCACCTTTCCTTACGGGGAAAAATGTCTTCGACGGATTGCAAATCCGGCCCTTGACGGATCGTAGATCCGGCTTTCGACGGATCAAAGATCCGGCCCTTGACGGACAGTTCACTTATTCACCTAAATTACCCCTTCTCTCTTCCCCTTTAACCAGGGCCTTCGATAATCGCTCTCTGGCCAAGGCGCACGATTTGACATGAAATCTCTTTTTTCATATTTTGTTATGCGTTTTACTTTATCCGGTTTAATTTCCAAATGTGCGGTAGGGACATAAAAATTACTTTATTATGATCAAAAACCAAATCCGATCCATCGGTAGATCCACTATCATCTATTTTGAAGGATTAGGTAGTTTAACACTTCTTTTTTTGCATAGCGTATCTGCCATTAAAAAAAGTTACAAATACATTGACCAAATTGTTGACGGTTTTTTGTACATCGGACGTTTTTCCTTGCCCATTATTGTCATCACTTCTGCCTTCATGGGTCTGGTATTGGGTGTACAAATCGGTACGCAAATCAGTCCGGAAACACCGCGCTGGGTGGAGGGCGGTCTCATTTTACGAGCCGTGTTGCTGGAAATGGGACCGGTAGTGACGGGCTTAATCCTGGCCGGCCGCGTTGGGTCGGGCATTGCCTCGGAAATCGGAGAGATGAAAGTGACCGAACAAATTGACGCCTTTCGTACAACGGGAATCGATCCGGTGGAATATCTGGTCATGCCGCGCTTACTGGCCGGAATTATTGCCATACCGATCCTGGTTATTTACGCAGACACCATCACGGTTTTATTCGGATTTGTTTCATCCTATTTTACTATTAATTTGACATGGGCCGGCTTCGTCAAAGGCATGCGCCATGTTTTTGTAGCAACCGACGTGTATACCAGCATTATTAAAGGATTTATCTTCAGTTTAGTCATTACAACCTTTGGGTGCTTTTTTGGCTTGAATGCGGGTCATGGGGCCCGCGGAGTGGGACGGGCTACAACCCATGCTGTCATCTGGTCATCTATTGTTTTATTAATTTTAGATTACATAATTTCAGCGGTATTGTTTTTTATATGGTAGAAGTTAAAAATTTAAAACTTGCCTTTAACGGAAAGAATATTCTCGACGGGGTTAATTTAACTGTCCGCGAGGGAGAGGTCCTGTCCATTATCGGCATCAGCGGCACGGGCAAATCCGTTTTGCTGAAAAATATCATCGGGCTTTTGAAACCGGATGAGGGGATTATTTTAATAGACGGTTTGGAAATTACCCAGATGAGCGAATGGGAATTGAATCGATATGTGCGCACTAAAATGAATATGGTTTTCCAGTATGGCGCACTTTGGGATTCTTTAACCATCGAAGATAATATTCGCCTTGGTTTGAAATACAACAAAAATATTCCCGAAAGCGAACAAAAGCGCATTGTGCGCGAAAGTCTGGCTCTGGTCGGTCTGGAAGGAATCGAAGACAAATATCCGGAAGAGCTAAGTGGTGGCATGAAAAAGCGCGCCGGAATTGCCCGCGCCATTGCTCTGCATCCAAAATATCTGTTGTATGACGAACCGACTACCGGATTGGATCCGGTTCTTTCCAACACCATTAACGATTTGATTGTCAAATTGAATCGCGAGTTGAATATTACTTCGGTTGTGATAACACATGATGTGGACAGTATCGAAAAAATTTCCCATCGCGTGGGTATGCTTTACCACGGAAAGATGATCCATATCTGTAATGCAAATGAAATGTGGCAGCAAGACAATGAAATTTTTAACAAATTTATTCATGGAGATAAAAGTTTACAATGAAGAAACATTACAATGAATTCGTGATCGGAATTTCCGTAACGATAGCTATTCTCATTGTCATTACGGGTATCATGTGGCTGGAAAAATCGAATATATTCAGTCACGGATTCACCTTGCACATCATAGTGCAGGATGCCAAAGGCATTTCCGTGGGCGATGAGGTTCTGTACAAAGGTTTGGCCGTCGGAACGGTTCAAAAAGCCCGCATCACCCCGCAAGGCATTTCCATTACCGTTAAAATGCAAAAGGGATTACAAATTCCGGCCGACTCCAAATTCGAGATAAAGGAAATCAGTCTGCTGGGCGAAAAAGCCGTGGTCATTTTACCCGGCCAGGCACACACGTTTTTAAAAAGCGGGCAAATCATTAAAGGAGAACCGGAAAACGGCTTAATGGCTCTGGCCGAAAGCGGCAAGCAATTATCGCTGAATATGAATCGTATTTTATCCCATTTGGATTCCTTATCCGGCCCCGAAAACATGAAAGCTCTTTCCGAATCCATTCGTCAACTGCACGAATTACTTGTGCGATCCAATGCTTTACTGGCAAACAGTGCACCGCATTTGCAGGGGACTTTACAGAATCTCCATGAAATGACCTCGAAAAACAAAGAGGCCGTCGATTCACTTCTGCAAGCTTTCGGTTCCAAATCGACACGCTTAAAGGAAACCCTGCTCAGCTTAAACCGCATTTCCAAACGCACGGATAGCCTGCTTTTGCGTTTAGCACAGGGACAGGGTACCATGGGACAATTGCTAATAAACGACAGCCTGTACCACAATTTAAACCGAACAATCCTTCATCTGGACTGCTTAATTGTAAACATAAAAAAGAATCCCAGACAATTTTTCGAGGTAAAAGTATTTTAGTGAACTTCCGCTCGGGGCAGGCGTAGATAAAAGAAGATCACTAAATAAGGAGAATAAAAATGGCGCGTGGACGTTTTCATTGGAATTTTTGGCCGGGCGCTTTTTGGGGATTTCGTGCAGGACCGGGGCCCTGGGGAATGGGCCCGGCAGCACCGTGGGGCTGGTCGCCTCCGGCACTGAGCAAAGAAGAGCAATTGGCCTGGCTTAAGCAATACCGCGACCAATTACAATATTGGCAAAAAGAATTGAGCGAAGAATTGAAGGACGTGGAAGAAGAAATTGCCAAATTGGAGAAATCGCAGTAATCACTTTGCAAGCCTGAGAACGCAATCGGGATTTTACGCGGAAAGCCGTTAATAAATTTGAAAAATAAATAAAGATTCTGTAAGTTAAGCGTCTTTGAAAATATGAGTTTTCGGAGAGGTGCGAGAGTGGTCGAATCGGCATCCGGC
>CAZHIZ010000264.1:0-3371 GCA_964532875.1 uncultured Caldithrix sp.
AGCAAAACGGGCAAACGCTGACGTCTTGCATGCCTTCCCCTATGAGGGGAAGGTGTCTTCGACGTATGCGTCGAAGACGGATAGGGTACACAGCATGGGTTGAATAGAAATTAGTTGAATCGTTGAATAGGAAGTTCCGGATGCTCAAGCATGGCAATTAACAGCAAAATTGGGCAAACGCTGACGGCCTGTTATTCTTCCCCTATGAGGGGAAGATGTCATCGACGCATACGTCGATGACAGAAAGGGTACAAAATGGGGGAATAAACCATCCCTAAATCCCTTCCCTGCCACCGGTAGGGAAGGTGCCCAAGACGCAAAGCGTCGAAGGCGGAGGGGTTCTCAAAAGAAAAAAGACAAATGAAAAATGAAAAAGGGAAAAATGGGGACTGTGACCCTGCGTGAATCCGCGGGATGTGCGAGAACCTTATTTTTTTCTCACGCCGATCTCGCTGATTTACGCTGAGTTTTTCTTTTAACTTCCTTCCTATTCTCTTCTTCTGCGAATATCTGCGAAATCTGCTAGAAATTCCCCTTAATTTTCTACCCTTTCTTAATCCTCTTTTCTATAATGCGGCAAATTCGATCCAGATCGTCATCTGTTAGTGCCGTGCCGGAGGGCAAACACAAGCCATGCTCAAACAAACGTTCCGAAATGCCATTGACATAAGCCGGGGCTGTACGATAGACGGGTTGCAGATGCATCGGTTTCCACAACGGACGGGATTCGATATTTTCCGCTTCCAGAGTCAGGCGAATATCTTCACGGGTACATCCGGTTTTGCGCGGATCAATAATGATTGCCGTCAGCCATCGATTGGAACGACTTTCCGGCAATTCCGGTTGAAATGTAATCCCCTCTATTTCCCCCAAACGTTTTTGGTAAAAATCAAAAATTTCGCGCTTGCGCCGCACCCGATCTTCCAACACCCGCAATTGTCCCCGACCAAGGGCAGCCAATAGATTGCTCAAGCGATAGTTATATCCTATTTGCGAATGTTCATAATGCGCCGCCTCATCGCGAGCCTGCGTGGCCAGAAAGCGCGCCCGCTCAATCAATATCCGATCCTTTGAAAGTAACATCCCGCCACCGGAAGTCGTAATGATTTTATTGCCGTTGAACGACAAAATGCCCAAACGACCGTATGTCCCGGCCTTTTTCTCCTTGTAAGTACTTCCCAACGCTTCGGCAGCATCTTCGATTAACGGCACGTCATAAGTCTGGCAAATCTGCACAATATCATCCAATTTCGCCGGTTGACCATACAGATGAACGGCTATAACAGCCTTCGGCTTTCTCCCCTTTTGCAAACGATCTTTAATCGCTTTTTCCAGCAGTTCGGGGTCCATATTCCAGGTATCGGGTTCACTATCCACAAAAACGGGTCTCGCCCCTTGATAAACTATAGGATTAGAAGATCCGGCAAAGGTGAATGATTGACACAGTACCTCATCATCCTGCCCTACACCGCTTAAAATCAATGCCAAATGCACGGCAGCCGTTCCGGAGCTGAGGGCAGCCGCATATCCACCGTTTAGATAGGCACATATTTCCTTTTCGAAAGCATCCACATGCGGGCCTAACGGAGCGATCCAATTGCTTTCAAAGGCTTCGATTAAAAGTTTCCGCTCTTCCGTCCCCATGTGCGGGGGCGAAAGGTAAATACGTTTGGGCATGGCGTTTCCTCGGTGATAAGAAGTGGTGATTGGATAATTAGTTGAATAGTTGAATAGTTGAATAGTTGAATAGTTAAATGGTTGAATGGTTTATTGGTTAATATATGAAAACAAATATTTCAGAGCTTTTTTTTAAATAAAGTAATATTTTGTGTTGTAAAACAGATTCTTAATTATTATATTGGACAAAAGTTAAGTCCTCTTTAAAAAAATAATTTTGTTTTTAATCCTTCATAAAAAATCGTTTCATCATTAAACAAAGGAGGACGAGATGGCCCTAAAATATGGTCTTGTGCAACGGGGCAATCCCAGAGATCCGAATGCCCCTAAAAAGTACTATGCCGTTAATAAGAATACGGGCGATGTCGGTATTCGTGAACTTTCGGCAATCATAGCCGAGATATCTACCGTTAGTGAAATCGACACCGCAGCCGTCATCGAAGCAATGATCATAAAAGTCCCCGAACTGATTGCCGACGGGAAGATTGTACGCCTCGGTGATTTCGGCTCGTTCTATGTAACGCTAAAAAGCGAAGGCGCCGATTCGGAAAGTGCTTTTTCACCGAATATGATTAAAAAACTTTTCCTGCGTTTCCGTCCCGGTAAATTGATCAAAAATGCGCTTAAATCGGCCTCTTTCGAAAAAGCGTAATTCGGGATTATTTATTCCCTGTATTTAGCCCAAAACTCTTCTTAATGAGTTGCTAAACTCATTATAATCATTTTCAAAAATCGTTATTATGAGTTTTAAAACTGATTAGGAAGAGTTTTTCACATCTATTTATTGCTTATCTTTAATTTTTATGACGCGAGCAGGATTGCCCCTTGCCAATGCTCTATCAGGAATATTTTTGGTAATGACGCTACCCGCTCCGATTAAACAATGACTACCGACTTTTTTATAAGGGACAACCACCGAATTGGAGCCGATAAGGGTATAAGAGCCCACCTTAACACCACCGGTTAAAACCGTATTCGGAGCAATATGGGCAAAGTCTTCCACCACACAATCATGTTCGATAACGGCTCCGGTATTGATAATACAATGATTCCCAATAACCGCATCGGCATTGATGATTACACCGGGCATAATAACGGTACCGGCCCCTATTTTTGCGCCGGGGGCCACAATAGCGCTGGAATGAATTAAGGTAATAAACGGTTTATTTAATCCTGCAAGAAGCTTGGCCTTTTCAGCACGAACGGCATTATCTCCTATGGCAATAATAAACGAAACTTCAGAATCTTCTTTTAAATCACTGAGCGATCCTAAAATTTCATGGCCGTAAAACGTTTCCCCTTTTTTAGCCGGATTATCATCTAAAATACCTTTTATAGCGGAATCACCGAACTGGGAACGAATTACATCCATAATAACTTTGCCATGTCCGCCCCCGCCATAAACATAAATAGATTGCGACATGATTAATTCCCTGTAAATTTTTCCATGGTAGCTTTGCCGGGTTGATTGATACCTTCTTTGCGAAATACTTTAATAACGGTTAAAAACAATATTTTCAAATCAAGTAAAAGCGAAAGGTGATCCACATACCAAACATCCAATTCAAATCTTTGCTGCCAGGTTAACGTATTGCGGCCATTGACCTGGGCCCAGCCGGTGATACCCGGTTTTACTTCATGACGTCGCGCCTGCTCTTTGGAATACAATGGCAAATATTCCATTAAAAGCGGCC
>CAZHIZ010000265.1:0-3314 GCA_964532875.1 uncultured Caldithrix sp.
GAAATGAATGCCAATCTTCTTGCCAAAATCGCTCAAAGTCAGGCCGACCTCATCAAATGGATGTTCATTTTCTGGGTGGGACAAATCGGTGTCCTGGTCGGAATTTTATTTGCCTTTTTCAAATAATCCTTCTCCTATTTTTCATACAGAAAAAAGTATTGCAAAGCCAAGACGGTTTTCCCATCTTCAATTTCTTTGTTTTGCAATTTTTTCCAGGCCTCTTCTCTTGTCCATTCCACTACTTGAATATCTTCATGTTCTTCGGCCAAACCGCCACCGGTAAATCGCTTATCCTGCGCATTGCAAAAGCCGATAAATAAGTGAATACGTTCAGTGGTGATGCCAGGGCTAACGAAAATCGTACCGATTTTTTCAAATTCATCCACTTCGTAACCGGCCTCTTCCCGAACTTCGCGACGGGCGCATTCGACAGGTGTTTCGCCCTCTTTATCCAACACACCGGCCACAATTTCATCAATCCAACCGTCTCTTCCCGTTTCGTAAACCGCAAAACGAAACTGACGTATTAAGACAAAAGAATCCCGATCGCGCACATAAATGAGCACGGCAACGGCCTCGCCGCGTTCCAGATTGAGACGGCGAACGGGTTCGCTAAATTTCCCGTCGAATTTTTCAAATTGCAATTCGGCGGCATCCACTTTAAAAAAATCATCAAGCAATCGCTCTTTTTTTAGAATTTTTACTTCCATACTTACCATTCCTCTGTTTTTGAGAAAGAAACAAATATACGTAAAATCGGTTATTATTTAAAAATCCAAAATAAGTTCGAAAAAAATATGTTTCGCTAAGTTCCTAAAATTGATTAAATTGACGTTTTCGGAAATACATAATCAATAGGAATAACTATGAAACAATTAATCTGGGAAGAAGAATTCAGGGTGCGTGCCTACGAGGTATCCCCGCGCGGCAAGGCTACCATGCAAACAATTTTCAACTACTTGCAAGAAGCGGCCGCTAATCACGCCGCCCGTTTAAATGCGGGTGTGCAATTATTGGAGCCCTTGCATTTAACCTGGGTACTTTCAAGAGCCCGGATACAAATGGATCGTTACCCCGGTTGGCATGAAGTTGTACGTATTGAGACCTGGCCTTCTAAAAAAGAAACTTATTACGGCTTACGTGATTTTAACATCTACGATCAGAAAAATAATATTATCGGCAGGGCCTCTTCATCATGGATGATGATCGATTTGCGTACCCGCAAACCAACCAGACTGCCCGAATTTCTGAACGGTCTCGAAGATACGGAAAAAGGGCGGGCTTTAGACGAATCATTTAACCATTTGCCTGTTTTAAGTGATGTGGAGAATCAACATAAATTCGTGGTGCGCTACAGTGATTTGGATGTTAATCAACATGTAAACAGCGGGCATTACATCGATTGGGCCTTAGAAGCCGTACCTAAAATCATTCACGAAAAATATGAGGTAGGGGATTTACAGGTCAATTATCGGGCCGAGGCGCTTTACGGAGATCGTGTTGTCTCGCAAATTCAGGCTTTTCGCCGCAACGAGGGATTTGAAATTTTTCATCGGGTTTTGCGCGAATCGGATTCCAAAGAACTGTTTCGAGCGGTAAGTCAATGGAAACCCTACCGGAGTTGATTTCCTGAAAAAAAGAAAGTAAATTACAAGACTCAATTTGCGAGGATGGCGGAATTGGCAGACGCGCCAGACTTAGGATCTGGTGCCCGCAAGGGCGTGGGGGTTCAACTCCCCCTTCTCGCACTGTTTTACCGGTTTATTTTCTACTCGTATTACTCCCCTATTTTTACACTTTTTCTTCCAGAGCAGGAATCGTTTCGTTCATTTTGATAAAATTAGAATGAATTAAATGCACCGTACGGTCAATATCTTTTTCGTCAATAATAAACATTAAGCTGATCTGCTTACTGAATTGAGAGATCAATTCAATCCGGATATCATGTTCATTTAGTAAACGAATGATTTGCCAGGTAATCTTGGGGTCGCCTTTCATGCGCTCCCCAACCACGCTCACCACCACTTTGTTGATCTCCAATTCGACCCGACCGAATTGCTCCAATTCCTTTAAAAATTCCTGAGAACCGCCGTTGCTTTGAATGGTGACCGATAGCTTGGTGGCGGCTTTGTTCACGGCGAACACTTTTTTCCCATGCCGTGTCAAAATTTCAAAAATATCTTCAATTAATTTCGGCGACAGCAACAGTTTGGATGATTCAACCGTAACCAGAGAAATACCCTCTTTGTACGCTATGGATCGGATGGCTTGCGGGGCTGTATTTTCGTAATCGGCGATGATCAGAGTTCCCTTTTCCTTGGGATAATGGGCATTAAGCACGCGCACAGGGATGCCGTGACTTACAGCCGGTTGAATGGTTGCCGGATGTAAAACACGCGCCCCGAAATAAGCCAATTCGCACGCTTCATTAAACGTCATGAAGGTAAGCGGTTTGGCGTCCGGAATAATGCTGGGGTCCGCGCTTAAAATGCCATCCACATCGGACCAAATTTGAATTTCTTCCGCATGGAGAACGGCGCCCAGAATGGAGGCCGTGTAATCCGATCCATCCCTTCCCAACGTGGCCGGCGCTCCATCCACCGTTGTAGCCAAAAAGCCCTGAGTTACAATCAACTGCCCTTTGCTCAGTAAAGGGGCAAAATATAATTGAGCCAACGGTTTTATTTTCTCCATTTGCGGGGTGGCCTCACCGTGAACGTAAAGCACCTGCATCACCGGACGCACATCTACACAAACGCTATCATTACCACGTTGGCGCAAATAAGCCTCGAAAATATGAGTGGAAAGCAATTCTCCCAGCCCGATTAAGCTATTGTAAACCTCGGGGCTCTCGACTTTAATAGCTTCGGTTACATTTAAAAATGTTTGCAGCTTTCGATATTCCGCATTCAGGTAATTTTCCAATTGCTCGCGGAGCGGGCCGGGGGAAATTAAGGTTTCCGTTAACTCCTGGTGCCGCATGATTAAGGCGTGCATTTCCTTGTCCGCTTCTTCTTTTTGCCCTTTAAGACTAAAGCGGTGCGCCCGAATCAATTGATCGGTAACGCCGCCCAACGCCGACAAAACAATCAACGGTTGACGTTGTCTTTGTTCTTCCACAATCCGTGCCACACGCTCCATGGCAGCGGCATCCTTAATGGAACTGCCGCCGAATTTCATGATAATCATCGTTTCTCTCCCGGGCTTTTACTTAATTCCTTTTAAAAATTCGCCAATCATGGCATTTAGCTGGTCGTATTCGATCAAAAAGGCATCATGTCCGTTTAAAGAATGAATCTCATCATAACGTGCTT
>CAZHIZ010000266.1:0-1437 GCA_964532875.1 uncultured Caldithrix sp.
TTCGGTAAAGACAATCCTTTTGTAGAAGAAATCAAACGCGGCCTAAAGGCTTACGATGCCCACATTTCGTCTCGTTCCGTACGCCTGAAAAAAACGGAAGCGGTGTACCCAAATAACGATATTGTGGTTAGCGTCCGCCACCCCAAAAACCCCGCTTCGGTTCTCGTCTGGTTAACAATCGGTAATGCGCAGGCCGTCAACGGTCTGGCCCGCAAACTGCCGCATTACGGTAAATACAGCTATCTGATTTTCACAGGCTTTGAACCGACTAATGTGGATAAAGGACAATGGCCGGTTGTCAATTCGCCGTTGGCCAAAATCATTCCTTTGCCCGACGGCCAGTTGCCCAAGCATTACAAGACGGAACTGCCGAAGCGTCCGCCGTTAGCCCGTTTGCAGCCCCTGTTTTCGGCCAAACGCATGCTAAAGGACATCAAATACTTATCGAGCGATGCTTTACAGGGACGCGGTCTGGGCACGCGAGGCATCGAAATGGCCGCACGCTACATTGCCAATCAATTCGCCAAAGCCGGATTGAAACCGGGCGCCGACGACGGCACGTACTTTCAGGTCTGGCAGGATGTGGTAGATTCGACGGGTCGCAAAGGTACGGTTAAAAACGTAATCGCCTTATTGCCCGGTACCAATCCTCGTTACGCCGATCAAGCCGTGGTCATTAGCGCGCATTACGACCACCTGGGATTAGGTTGGCCCGATGTGCACCAGGGCGACCAGGGTAAAATTCACCACGGTGCGGATGACAATGCCAGCGGTGTTTCCGTCATGCTGGAATTGGCTCGTGTGTTAGGCCATTCGCTCAGCCCCCAACGTACCATTATTTTTGTGGCCTTTACGGGAGAAGAAAACGGCTTGCGCGGTTCCCATTATTTTGTTACGCATTACAAACGCTATCCGGCAAAGAACATTCTGGCCGATTTGAATTTGGACACGGTAGGCCGTTTGCATGATAAAAAGGTTCTGATTTTAAACGAATCCAGTGCAAGGGAATGGCCCTTCATCTTCATGGGCGCCAGCTACGTAACCGGCGTGGCTTCGGAAATGGTCACCCAGCAACTGGATGCCAGCGATCAGGTTAGCTTCATCCGCGCCGGAGTACCGGCCGTGCAAATTTTTGCCGGGGCTCATGCCGATTACCATCGTCCCACGGATACCTGGGACAAAATCGATGCTGCCGGTCTGGTAAAAATTGCTTCTTTGACCAAAGAAGTATTGTTGTATCTGGCCAACGAACGTGACAAACCCCTTACTTTTAAAGGCAGCCCGACAACGGCTGCGGAAAGCGGGCCGCACTCGGGACGTAAGGTAACCACCGGTACCCTGCCCGATTTTACGTACAGCGGAGAGGGCATTCGGGTGCAAAGCGTGGAAGATCATTCGCCGGCACAAAAGGCCGGATTAATGCCCGGAGACATCATT
>CAZHIZ010000266.1:1537-3287 GCA_964532875.1 uncultured Caldithrix sp.
GTCCAAGTGCTTTCCGGACAATTCGATGAGGACGAATTTTATTCGGATTTAACGCCGACCACCATTCCGGCGCAAGGCGAATACGATTTTCACATCTATTTCAAAAGCGATCAAAATGTGGACTACACGGATTTTATGCGCGTGGAATTGAATGCCGGCATTCATCCCATTATCATTCAATGCTCGGCCGAGGCTTACTACACGGACAGCTATTACGACGCCACACAAAATAAATGGGGTGCGGATTTAAAAGCCGCCTTGCACAACATCATCAAAGGGCACACCCAATACAGTTACGGCGATTTGTGGGATATCCTTTCGGACACGGACGAAGACCCGAACAATCCCAACAATGTCATTTTGATTTACACGGGCTGGTCTTACCCCAAAAGCAATCACGGTGGTAATGCCGATCAGTGGAATCGCGAACACGTTTGGGCCAAGTCCCACGGCGATTTCGGTACCAATCCGCCTGCAGGAACGGATGTGCATCATATCCGGCCGTGCGATGTTTCGGTAAACAGTAAACGCGGTAACTTGGATTTTGACAACGGCGGCACGGAGTACGTCGATCCGGATGGTGACACGGGTTGTCACTATGATAATGACTCGTGGGAGCCCCGCGATGCGGACAAAGGCGATGTGGCGCGCATGATGTATTACATGGTCGTGCGCTACGAGGGCGAAGAGGGCTACGATCTGGAACTGGTGGATTACACTCCTTCCACCACCGGCAACGATCCGGTTTTCGGGAAACAATCCACCTTGTACCAATGGCATTGGATGGACAGTGTGGATAATTGGGAACGGCGCCGCAACGACCGTATTTACAATAATTGGCAGCACAATCGCAATCCCTTTATCGATCATCCGGAATTTGTAGATCGTTTGCCCAGTGTTTCGGGCATGCCGCTTTACGATGATCCGGAGATTGCGGTTTCTCCGCAACAGGTAAACATGGGAACCATCGGATTCAATACGACCGCCAACTATTATCTGGCCATTATCAATACCGGTAATGAAAATTTGCAGGTGTCTCAAATACAAAGCAGCAATCCCGATTTTACCGTAGATCAAAACAGCTTAACTTTATCGCCGGAAACTTACACGTACGTAAAAATTTCTTTTACATCTCAGGCCAGCGAAGGGACGTATTCGACCACCATTCAAATCACCGATAACGATCCGGATGAAGGATCCATTGAGGTTCCCGTCGAAGTACACGTTTCCGAATCCACCAGCTTTGCCGGCCCGCCGCAGATAACGCGTCGCTTTGCTCTGTACCCGAATTTCCCCAATCCCTTTAATCCCACGACGGTTCTTCACTACTCTTTAAGTAAGCCCGGGCAAGTTCGGTTAACGATTTTCAACGCCAAAGGACAAAGGGTTCAGGAATTAATTCATGCCCGTCAAACAGCAGGTGATTACAAAATAACATTTGATGCTCACGGCTTACCCAGCGGTATCTATTTTTATCGGCTTGAAAGTAACGGTTTGGAAAAAACGGGCAAAATGGTTTTGTTGCGTTGAAGGGGAAAAAGAAAGGGGTGAACGGTCAAGAGTCACGCATTAATTGTTATTGGAGAATGGGGGTTTTGTAGCTGTAAGGTTGAGAGTTGAGTGTAATTGCTCCGGAAATAGCGGGACAAAGAATCCCTTACAAATTTTTTGGTTTACTGCCTGGAATAACAAGGTGATTTCTCGTCGTCCCGACTATCGGGGCTCCTCGAAATGACACATCAATTTGCAG
>CAZHIZ010000267.1:0-3273 GCA_964532875.1 uncultured Caldithrix sp.
TTACTGGAATCCATCGCCAACCTGCGCTATACCGATGATGAGCGGGCGGTGGAGCATTTTCAGCTCATCGAGCAAAATTACGAGAAACGGGATGTGTTCATTGAGCTGGATGAGGAGGCGCAGCAGGTCTGGCGGGCTTACGGCCGTTTAAAAGAGATAAGCGATTATTGGGAACGACGGGAACAATATTTGAAAATTAAAAACCGCTTGCAGAATTATATTATTAGCATCGGGGTAAGAGATTTGCAACAGAATCCGCCGCCCATCGTTCATGGAATCCACTACGTCTCCTACAATCAATTAGAGGAATATTACGATCTCACGACCGGCTATAAGCGCGTGAGTGAGACGAGTATCTGGTAAGTCTAACTAATTAAAATGAAATTTAATGTAAATACAAAATTATGAACAGCGTATGTTAGTCTTTTATTTTTAATGAATTAAGGAAATAATTTTGAAAATTTATGGAGTATTTGCATCTTTATTTTTAAGCTTAGAATAAAAATAGCAATTTAATTAATAAGTTCAAAAAGGAGAAAATGGAGTTCAAAATAATTAATTCAAAATAATGTTTAAATTTTTAAGAGAGCTATGAATGTAAATAACGAAATCATCATCTACCAAAGTGATGATAAAAAAATTGAGGTTTCCGTAAAAGAAGAAACCGTCTGGTTGTCTTTAAATCAAATTGCAGAATTGTTCGAAAAAGATAAGTCTGTTATTTCCAGACACATACAAAATATTTTCAAAAGTGGTGAATTGAATAAAGAATCAACTGTTGCAATATTTGCAACAGTTCAAATGGAAGGGCCTCGAAAGATAAAAAGAAAAATCACTTATTACAATCTGAATGTCATCATTTCTGTTGGCTATCGCGTAAATTCAAAGAAGATTACACAATTCCGCATCTGGGCCACTCACGTTTTAAAAAATTATTTTGATTAAAGGGTATGACAGTTTGTTGCAATTATTTTTAAATATGTTAAAACCATGGTAGATAAGCGGACATTGAAGCCAGGCAAAAAACATTTATTCTTCCAAATTTAACTTGGTTAGGGACAATGCAAACCATTCATATTACCGGCACCTTAATCTGGTACTATTTTATTTGCCCGCGGGAAGTGTGGTTAATGGCCAGGCAAATAAATCCCTTTGAAGATAATCCGTTTCTGGAAATCGGACGATTTTTACACGAAGAAAGCTACGCCCGAGAAAAAAAGAGCGTTCGGGTGGAAAATATCGAGCTGGATGTCATTCGCCGAAAGGACGGACGGTTGATCATTGGAGAAGTAAAAAAATCTTCCAAATTTTTAAAAAGCGCCACCATGCAACTGGCTTTTTATTTAAAACAACTGGAAAAATACGGCATTCAGACCGAGGGCGAATTGCTGTTCCCCAAAGAGCGCAAGCGTATTTCCGTAAAATTAACACCTGCTTTGCGTCAAGAATTACAGACCGCGGAAAAAGCGATTGTGGAAATCGTACGTCAGGAAAAACCGCCGCCGGCCAAACCCATCCGCTGGTGCCGCCATTGCAGCTATCGTGAGTTTTGTTTTAGCTAAACAAAAGGAAAGCATCATGGACAAATCTCTGTACATTTTTTCCGATGGCGAAATCAAACGTAAGGGTAATACCCTCTATTTCGAGGCCGAGGGGAAAAAGAAATACATCCCGGTCGAAAACTGCAAAGAGATTTTGATTTTTGGCGAGGTGAGCTTCAATAAAAAATTTTTGGAATTTATTTCGCAACAGGAAATCATCCTGCATTACTTTAGTCATTACGGGTTTTACATGGGCACGTTTTATCCCAGGGAACATTACAATTCCGGTTACATGATCATCAAACAAACCGAACACTATCTGGATGCGCAGAAGCGGCAGCAACTGGCAGTCCGCTTTGTGCAGGGGGCATTCGGCAACATGCTCAAGGTGTTGCAATATTACAATCGACGCGGCAAAGATTTGGAAGAACGCATTGCCGCCATTAAAGATTTACAGGGTCAGCTAACAAAAGCCAGAGGCATTCCGGAATTAATGGCCATTGAAGGCAATGCCCGCAGTCTTTATTATCAGAGTTTTGACAGCATTACCGAAGATTCATTTTTTCAATTTGAAACGCGCAGCAAGCGTCCGCCCAAAAATCGCATGAATGCCTTGATCAGTTTTGGCAATTCCATTGTGTACACCGCCGTTCTAAGCGAAATTTACAAGACGCATCTCGATCCGCGCATCGGTTATTTGCATGCCAGTAATTTCCGGCGTTTTTCATTAAATTTAGATTTGGCGGAAATCTTTAAGCCTATTATTGTGGATCGGGTCATTTTCACTTTGATTAATAAAAAAATGCTCAATTCGAAGATGTTTGAGCAAAAATTGAGCAAGGTTGTATTGAATGAAAAAGGTAGGAAGGTGTTTATCGAAGAATTGGAAAATCGTTTCAAGAATACAATTAAACATAAAGGGCTCAAGCGCAATGTTTCGTATCGTCAGTTGATGCTATTGGAAGCCTACAAATTGGAAAAACATTTAATGGACGAAAAAGAATATCAGCCTTATGAGGCGCAATGGTAAAGCGGAGGGGCCATGTTTGTTATTTTAGTTTACGATATGGGTGAAAAGCGTGTCAATAAAGCGTTGAAAATTTGCCGCAAATATTTGAATTGGGTACAGAATTCGGTTTTTGAAGGCGAAATAACCGGCGCCAAATTAACCAAACTAAAGGGTGAATTAAAACGTGTGATGGACGACGAAGAGGATTCCATAATCATTTATCGTTTCCGTACGTTAACCTATAGCAAGCGCGAAGTAATGGGGGTGGAGAAAGGCGGGGAAGAATACATGTTGTGAAATGTCGATCCCGGAAAAGGTAAAAAAGGCCGGGGATAGACAGAAGGGGAAAAAATCGGTTAAAGCTAAAGAAATATGAAAATTAAGGTGCACTGTTTCCGAATTTGTATTATATTCCTTTTTGCAAAGGGGATAAAAGATGTACTGATAGGTCAATAAAAATTGGGGTTTTGAGTCTACCTACGAGGAATTGAAACACCCTCCAATTTTGTGCTCATATTATTAGACAAATAAGTGTTTTGAGTCTACCTACGAGGAATTGAAACATCTTTTCCCAATCCTGTTTGTGATTCAGCTTCCACCGTTTTGAGTCTACCTACGAGGAATTGAAACTTCCTGATGTGGTGGTTATTGATTATGCAGATATTTTGGTTTTGAGTCTACCTACGAGGAATTGAAACCTGTTGGTTATAGTTTTGATATTGG
>CAZHIZ010000268.1:0-3231 GCA_964532875.1 uncultured Caldithrix sp.
AACCATTAACGCATAACGAACAACGATTAACGATTCCGCCCCCCATTCACTCTTTTTAACCTTTTTTCATTTTTCTTTTGTCTTTTGTCTTTTATCTTTTATCTTGCCTTTCGCCCAAATTTGGAGTCCTTTTTATTTTTAAGTATATTTTGCCAGCACCTGTTAAATATTTAAATAGCGGTTAGGAGCCCTTATGTTCGGCCTGGATATTCTGGCAAAAATCATCAAAATATTACGTTCCGACGATTCCCCCAATCAAATTGCCTTGGGTTTTGCCCTGGGCATGGTGTTGGGTCTAACTCCGTTTTGGACTCTGCACAATATTTTGATTATCCTTGTGCTGATTATCTTCAATATTAATCTGGGCAGCGCTTTACTGTCCTTTGCTTTATTCAGCGGACTGGCCTACCTGTTCGATCCGCTTTTTCATAACTTTGGTTATTATCTTTTAGTCGATGTGCACGGACTCCACCCTTTATGGGTTTACCTCTATCAATTTCCTGTGGTGGCTTTAAGTCACTACAACAATACCGTGGTCATGGGTAGCCTGGTCAGCGCTTTAATTCTGTTTATCCCCGTTTTCTTTGCGGCCAAATATTTCGTTTTCTACTACCGCGCCCATCTTGACGAAAAAATTCAAAAAACACGCATCGTCAAATTTATCAAAGCATCAAAATTTTATTCCGTTTACAAAAAAATCGAAGCAGTGAGGCACTAATGATACGCTGGAAAGGTGTACTTTTTTTAGTCGTTTTAAGCGGACTTTTTATTCTTCTCAGTTTGATCTTTACCGATCGTTGGCTGGAACATCGTCTGGAAGATGCCGGCAGCGCCCTGGTCGGAGCCGAAGTGGACATCGACGGGTTGGACCTTTCCCTAACACAGGCCCGCTTAAAATGGGATCGACTGCAGGTAACCGACCCCAAACATACCATGCGCAATTTGTTCGAAACCGGTCGGTGTGACCTTAATTTCGAATTCTGGCCTTTACTTTCAGGGAAAATTATTGTGGAAAATGCGCAGGTCAGCAAATTTAAACCCAACACCCCGCGCACCAGCGACGGTAAACTTCCCGCAAAGAAAAAAACAAAATCCGCCGCCCAGGTCTATTTGCAAAAAACCGTGCACAATCTTGAACAAAACATTGCTCAAAGTACAAACATCCCCCTGGGGCATTTCAACAAACGAATAAACACGGACAGCCTGTTAAAAATCCTTAATTTACAAACCCCGCACAAAGTGGATTCCCTGAAAAAGGCCATCGATCAATCTTACCAAAAGTGGCAACAGCGCCTTAAAAAACTGCAATTGGACGATGATTTAAAGCAAGTACAAATGGAAATTCAAAGCATTCATCCTGCAAAAATCAAAACGATCGGGCAGTTGCAAAAAACGTTAAAAACACTAAAATCCGTGCAAAAAAAATTAAAGATGATCTCGGATTCGCTTAAAACCAACAAAGCCGATTTGGAGCTGGAATTGGCTCGTTTACGCAACGGCGTGCAAACCGTTAATCAATGGATTCAGGAAGATTACCGGCGCGCCCTTGCTTTGGCCAAAATCCCCGAAATTTCCAGGGAAAATATAGCGCGTATGCTTTTTGGCCCGACCCTGGTAAAGCGCTTTAAACAATATTTGACCTACATTCACACGGCACGCTATTACGCCGCCAAATTCAAAAGCACACAACCCAAAAAGCAACACCCGCCGCGTTTTAAAGGACAGAATATTTACTTCTATTCGCCAAACGCACGTCCCGATTGGTGGATTAAACAAATCAAACTGTCCGGAGAAACCGGCAGCGGTTTGCAATTGAGCGGTCAAGTTACTAATCTGGTTTCGGATCAGCGCTTTATTCGGCGCCCGACCGAAATCCGCATAAACGGCTCGGCTAAGGACGGTCGTTCGTTTGCTCTGCAGGGAACGTTGAATTATTTGCAGGAAAAGCCGCGGGAAACATTCCGCCTGGACTACCGAAATTTCCCCTTAAAAAACGTGCGTATTGCCGATTCCCCTTATTTGCCGCAAAAATTAACGCGTGGTTTGGGCTCTTTGCAGGCGAGTTTGGTTTTAAACGGAAATCAAATTAAAAGTACGATTCATTTTGTTGTAACCCGCATTGCCTTCGCCTCATCTAATCAGCTTCGCGCACGAAAAAACATCGTGCAAAATTTGATCGACGACGTGCTGCGCAAAATCAAAGTTTTAACCCTGAATGCTAAAATTCAAGGCAAAGGCGCTCGATTGAAATTTTCTTTGAATTCCAATTTGGACGATTTGTTGATTCGGGAATTCAAGGCACGGTTAAGCGCCCAAGTAAATCGCGCCAGGCAACGCATTCGGTCGGAAATTGAAAAACGTACTTTAAGCGCACGGAAAGAGTTCGAAGCATTTGCGGCTCAAAAGGAAAAAGCGCTTCGGCAGGAATTGAATCGCTACCAAAAACAACTCGATTTACAAAAAGAACGCCTGAAAAAACAGCAAAAAGAGATTGAGCGGCGCATCGCTAGGGAAAAGGCTAAAAAGACAAAAGAAGTACAAAAAAAATTAAAGAGTTTGTTCAAATGAATTTCGACGAATTTCAAGAAATATTGGCACGGCATCCCATTGTAGTGGGTTATTTTTCGACGGAAAGCTGTAATGTGTGCAAGGTACTGCGTCCGCAGGTGAAGGCTTTGGTGGAAAAGATGCCAGACGCCCATTTTGTTTATGTGGATACGGAACAATCACCCATGCTGCGCGGGCAATATTTGGTATTTAGTGTACCCACGATAATCGTCTTCGTGGACGGCAAAGAAGCCAAACGGTTTAATCGTTACCTATCTCTTGCCGACCTGCAAAATTTTTTGCAGCAGATGGCGGAAGTGCTGCTTTAAAATCGAATCACCTTTTGAATGGGTAATTGGTTTAATCGTTGAATGGTTAAATGGCCCCGGTGGCCGAGTAGCTCCGCTTTAGCGGTTCGTTTCGAGTCCATCTTTTGTTCTTTTTCTTTTTGTACCCTTCCGCCCTCGACGCTTAGCGTCTCGGGCACCTTCCCTCATAGGGAAGGAAATAATGGGCGTCGGAATGTGCCCATTATTACGGTTAACTGTGATGGTTAAGCATCCGTACTCCTTATTTAACTATTTTCCCATTCAACCATTCAACTTAATCCTTTTTTCTCTTGCTTACACCCATCCGCCCATCGCCACTTCGTGTCTCGGGCACCTTCCCTCATAGGGAAGGAAA
>CAZHIZ010000269.1:0-3199 GCA_964532875.1 uncultured Caldithrix sp.
AAGGCACCAGGGCCCGGTTCACTCGATACGCTCTCCGGCTCAGACGGAGGGTACTCGAGAACCGGTTTGTGTTCCTGACGGAACGAAGATCCGGCTTTTGACGGATTGCAAATCCGGCTCCCGACGGAACGAAATTGCGTCATTTGCAGAAATTGAAATCCTATTACTGCGGAGGCTGGTACCATGAACCCTTGACCCTTAAAACGATCCAATGCTCAGAGAGTCCGAATTACCTTAGAGGAAAGCCCATGAAAGTAGCTATTGTAAAATACAATGCCGGGAATATTCATTCCGTTCGTTTGGCTTTGGAACGGTTGGGTATTACACCGACTGTTACCGATGAAGCCAAAGCCTTGCAATCGGCCGATCGGGTGATTTTCCCCGGGGTCGGTGAGGCCAGTACGGCCATGACCTATTTAAAGGCGCGCGGATTGGACGAAGTGCTGTTACGTTTGCGCCAACCGGTTTTGGGCATTTGCCTGGGATTGCAACTCCTTTGTGCCCATTCCGAAGAGAACGATACGCCGGGCTTAGGCCTTTTCCCCGTGCCGGTGCGTAAGTTTCCGCCAAAGGACAAAGTGCCGCACATCGGCTGGAATGCCATTACAAATTTAAAGGGACCCTTGTTTGCCGGCCTTAATGAAGAAAGCTATGTTTACTTTGTGCACAGTTACTACGCCGAACTTTCGGAGTGGACGATCGCCCGGGGCGATTACATTGTGCCTTTTTCAGCCGCTTTGCAAAAGGACAATTTTTTTGCCGTGCAATTTCATCCCGAAAAGAGCGGCCCGGTCGGTGAACGGATTTTGAAGAATTTCTTGGGAATTTAAAACAATGGACAAAAAGAAAATTACGCTTATTCCGGCCATTGACATTATTGACGGGCAATGCGTGCGCTTGACCAAAGGCGATTACCGCACAAAAAAAGTTTATTTTAACGATCCGGTAGCTCAGGCTCAATGGTTTGAGCAAAACGGCTTTAAGCGTTTGCATTTAGTGGATCTGGACGGCGCGCGGCAACGCCAACCGGTAAATTTACATGTGCTGGAAGATATTAAGCGCCGTACAGCTTTAACGGTGGATTTCGGCGGCGGTATTGCTTCCCGGGAATCCTTGCAAAGCGTATTAAACGCCGGGGCCGACATGGTGACCGCCGGCAGCATTGCCGTCAAACAACCGGATTTGGTGTGGCAATGGCTGGCGCATTTTGGCCCGCAACGCATCCTTTTGGGAGCCGATGTCAAGAATCGCTTTATTGCCATTCACGGCTGGCAGGAAAAGACGCAAATAGAGATTTTTACCTTTGTGCAATCGTTTGTAAATACCGGTGTTAAAACGATGATTTGCACCGATGTTTCCCGGGACGGCATGTTACAGGGACCGAATCTGGAGTTGTACGCCGCTTTACGGGCCCGATTCCCCGAACTAAAAATTATTGCCAGCGGCGGGGTGAAGGAGGTGCAGGATTTTGACCGTTTGCAGAAAATAGGTGTGGACGGCGTTATTTTCGGCAAGGCTTTTTACGAAGGACGAATTACGGTGGAGGAGATTCGGAACAGGGGATTCTTATCTTATTAAGGTTTAAGTCAAGAAAAAAGAAAAAAGAGTAAAGGGTAAAGGGCCCGGAGTCGGTCGGATTCCGCCAAAGGCAGAAGAGTTGGGAACCGGTGACAGGGTATGCAAACCGAGAAGAAAGCAGCGGAAAGTAGGGGCGAATCATGATTCGCCCTAAAAAAAAGAATCGTGATTGGTTTTAAAAGAATCGTGATTGGTTTTAAAAGAATCATGATTGGTTCTAAAAGAATCATGACTCGCCCTAAAAATAAAAGTGCAAAGCGGGATTGAGCAGCGGGAGTAAACCCATGCACGAATAACGAATACACGAATAACCAACCCGAACAAAAAATAACGAAGTAACAGGAACGAAAGTAAACCATGATTACCAAACGCATTATTCCCTGTCTGGACGTAAAAGACGGGGAGACGGTGAAAGGCATCAATTTTGTGCAGCTTCGTACGGCCGGTGATCCCGTAGAGCTGGGCAAGGCGTATGCCCAACAAGGGGCGGACGAATTGGTGTATCTGGACATCACAGCCACGGTGGAAGGACGTAAAACCTTTGCCCAATTGGTGAAACGCGTGGCGCAGAATTTAAACATTCCTTTTACCGTTGGTGGCGGGATTAAGAGCGAAGCCGATGTGGCCCGACTTTTAGAAGCGGGCGCCGATAAGGTATCCGTCAATTCGGCGGCGGTGCGCCACCCCGATTTAATCGACCATTTGGCTAAAAATTTCGGTAGTCAATGTGTGGTGCTGGCCGTGGATGCCAAGCAGGTGCAGGGTCGATGGGTGGTTTTTGTGGACGGCGGCCGAACCCCGACCGAGCGGGAAGTTTTACCCTGGGTGCGGGAGGCCGTGCAGCGCGGTGCCGGCGAAATTCTGCTGACTTCCATGGATCATGACGGAACCAAAAACGGGTTTGCCGTTACCTTAACCCGCATGGTGAGCGAAGCGGTCAATGTGCCGGTTATTGCTTCGGGCGGGGCCGGAACGAAGGAACATTTCGTGCACATTTTCAAAGAAGGCAAAGCCGATGCCGCCCTGGCCGCCAGTATTTTCCATTTCGGCGAGATTTCCATTCCCGAATTAAAACAGTATCTAAAAACCCAAAACATTACGGTGCGCTTATGAATTTGGATTTTGCCAAAAACAACGGGCTTATTCCGGCCATTGTGCAGGATGCCCGCACGAAGACAGTATTAATGCTGGGCTACATGAATGAAGAAGCCCTGCAAAAAACCAAAGAAACCGGATTGGTGACCTTTTTCAGTCGTTCACGACAAACCCTGTGGACCAAAGGTGAAACGTCGGGTCATTATCTTAAGCTGGTAGAAATTTTGCCGGATTGCGATCGGGACACGCTGTTAATCAAAGCCGTTCCCACTGGTCCGGTTTGTCATCTGGGAACCGATACCTGCTTTGCCGAAGAAAACCGCTCCTCATTATGGTTTTTGCGGGAGTTGGAACAAGTGATCGAAGAGCGCAAAAGTCATGCGCCCGAGACATCGTACACGGCTCGTTTGCTACAAAAGGGCCTTAAAAAGATTGCCCAGAAAGTAGGAGAAGAGGCCACGGAAGTGGTGATCGACGGCGTGGCCGGTAGTGACGAGCGCTTGCTGGAAGAATCGGCCGATTTGCT
>CAZHIZ010000270.1:0-3185 GCA_964532875.1 uncultured Caldithrix sp.
GAATTCAATGTAAGGAAGTTTATTCCGGTTTCCAAATATATTTTTCATTGTGCCCTGTAAAAGCATCTTGTGCCCTGTCCATTAAATTTGTAACATGCGTTTTTGATTGAATTTTAGGAGAAATATTGAGCGTTAAAACCATTTTGTCCTTCGGAGGTAACATGCGCGCCTTTGTATTAATTATGGTCTTCATCGTCGTTCAGCTTTTACCGTTGCGCGAGTCACGGTCTTGCACCACCGCCGTGATCAGCGGAAAAGCAACACCGGACGGACGACCTTTACTGTGGAAACACCGCGATTCGGACACAATGCAAAATGCCCTGCGCTATTTTACGGACGGTCTTTATCCCTACATCGGGCTAATCAATGCAGACGATACCTGTGGAAGCCAAATTTGGGCGGGTTACAATGCGGCCGGTTTTGCCATCATGAATTCCGCTTCGTACAATTTAAAAGCACCGGCCGATACCACACGCCTTCAGGACCGCGAGGGAATAATCATGAAGCGTGCTCTGCAAATTTGCCGCACCATCGATGATTTTGCCCGTTTGCTGGACACCCTTCCCAAACCGCTGGGCGTGGAATCGAATTTCGGGGTCATCGATGCTCAAGGAGGAGCGGCTTATTTTGAAACAAACAATTTTTCTTACAAAAAACTGGATGCCAACGATCCTAAAATCGCGCCCGAGGGCTACATTATCCACACCAATTTTTCATTTACGGGCCGGGTAAATAAGGGCTACGGTTATATCCGTTACAGCGAAGCCCAAAAATTGTTCGGACAAGCGGTTGCGCAAAACATGTTAACACCTGCATTTCTTCTGCAAAAAGTTAGCCGCAGCCTGGAGCACGGCCTTACGGGAATGAACTTATTTCGTCAGGCACCTGGCATTTCCGATAATCCTTATGTCTGTTTTCGGGATTTCATCCCCAGGCACAGCTCCGTTTCCGTAATGGTGGTTCAGGGCGTTAAAAAAGGAGAAGATGTCCGTCAAACGGTGGCCTGGACGATTCTGGGATTTCCCTTAACTTCCGTGGCTTTCCCCGTTTGGGTATCGGCCGGCCCCGACTTTCCGACATTTTTAAAAAGCAATGGAAAGGCTTACGCTCCTCTTTGTAAAGCCGCGCTGCGATTAAAAGAACGATGCTTCCCGATCAAACGCGGCTCCGGCCGAAACTATCTAAATATTCGGGCTTTGATTAACAAAGATGGCAGCGGTATTTTACAACGAATTTTACCTTTTGAAGAAGAAATATTACGGCTGGGAAACAGTCAAATTCGCTACTTCAGAAAAAAAGGCTTCGATGCCCAAAAAGTACATTCCTTTTATCGCACGGTTGGTGAAAAGCTACAGAATTTTTATCGGCAGGAATGGCAAATCGATTTAACGGGAGAGACACTTGAACATTAAGACTTTTGTTTTGGACAACGGCCTGGAAGTTTGGGTAGGCATGGACGATCGAAGCAATGACCGTCTTTCACTCAAAGAAGCCCATCCCAATGATTTGTGGTTTCACGTAAACGGTTTCCCGGGCAGCCATGTTTTGTTGCGTTGCGGACAGGCCCAAATCGAGCCGGACAAAGAAAGCATCCGCCAAGCAGCCGCTCTGGCGGCGTACTTTTCCAAAATGCGACAGGCCGGTGCGGTTTCCGTTCACTATTGCCGGGCCAAGGATGTGCACAAGCCGCGCGGGGCAAAGCCGGGCACGGTTAGTATTAAACGGGCACAAAAGATTAAAGTGAAGCCGCAACTGTTAAATGCCGAAACCTAAAAAATCGACCGGTTACTTTATTTTTTAAAGTCGTACAATCGTAAAAAACCGGGCATTACATGGGACGGATTTCAAGCAGAAAAAGGTTTAAAATAAATTACGGCAGCCTATGTTCGCTTCTTCTAAAATCCTGACGAACTCAAAAAAATTCTTTTAAGGGCTTTTGTTTTTCCTGAAATTACTTTGATTTTTTAAGAAATAAATGATAATTTTCTCAAGAACAATTCATGCGTTCCACCAAAAGGAGAATAAAACCATGCCAAAAGTACTTGTTGCAACCGTAAAACCCTTTGCTCCCGCTGCGGTAGAGCAAATTAAAAAAATTGTAGAAAACGCCGGATATCAATTCGCCTTGTTAGAAAAATATGAAGATCAGGAAGCCTTGAAACAGGCCGTAGCCGATGCAGACGCACTTATCGTGCGCAGCGATAAAATAACGGCGGATATTATGCAGGCGGCACCTAAATTAAAAATCGTGGTTCGCGCCGGTGCGGGTTACGACAACATCGACCTAAAAGCAGCCACCGAACGGGGTATTGTGGTGATGAATACGCCGGGCCAAAACTCCAATGCCGTGGCCGAGCTGGCATTGGGCATGATGATTTACATGGCCCGCAATCAATTTAACGGCAAACCTGGTACGGAATTAAAAGGTAAAACCCTGGGCATCCATGCTTATGGGCATGTAGGCAAACGAGTGGCTCATATTGCCAAAGGTTTTGGAATGGAAGTTTACGCTTTCGATCCTTTTATTCCCAAGGAAGCTATTGAAAAAGACGGCGTAACCGTGGTGCATTCCGCCGAAGAATTGTACAATCTTTGTCAGTATGTTTCGCTGCACATTCCGGCAAATGAGCAAACGATAAAATCCATTAATTTCAATTTGCTGTCCAAAATGCCGGCCAATGCTACCCTGGTCAACACCGCACGTAAAGAGATTATTGATGAAGACGATCTGCTTAAAATGTTCGAAGAACGCCCGGATTTCAAATACATTTCGGACATCGCACCCGATTGCAAAGATGTAATTGCCGAAAAATTCCCCGGCCGTTACTTTTTTACGCCGAAGAAAATGGGTGCCCAGACGGCCGAGGCCAATATTAATGCCGGATTGGCCGCTGCCCGCCAAATCGTTAACTTTTTTGAAAAAGGCGACCGGACCTTTCAAGTTAACAAATAAAAAATCCTTATTCTTCAAAGCCCTGCCACTGCGGGGCTTTTTTGTTTTGAGCCGAATCCCTACCTGCAAACCTGGGCCTGCGATTTACTTTGTTCTGTACGGTATTGTTAATTTGCAAATGCTCTGAAATCCAGAAATAGCGAATTTTATTTTGGCCAATTGATTTGTTAAATTCAATCAAAAGAAAGGCCTGCCTATGAAAAGCGATAGTTTTTGGAAAGAACTTTTGGAA
>CAZHIZ010000271.1:0-1993 GCA_964532875.1 uncultured Caldithrix sp.
AGTGTAAACAACGTCCTGCTAGAAAAAGTGTAAGCAACGTTGTGCTAGTTATCAAATAACGATTAACGAGTCCGACTCCCATTTAACCATTCAACGATTCAACCAATTTCTATTCATCCCATCCCGGCACCAAACGAATCCCCATTAACCCTTAACGAAAAACGATTAACGATTTCGACCCCCGTTAAACCATTCAACGATTCACCCATTCAACCACCCACCTATTCCGCTTATTCGTTTTCCGTTCGTACCTTCGCGGTTTTTTTATTTTTAAGTTGCAATTTTTGAAAATCTTGTTAAAATTGGCACAAATAAAAAACAAGGAGAATAACTCCATGGAAATACATTCTTATCTGCAACAGCATCAAGTCATATTACTTTTCTTAATCATCGTATCGGGCTTTATTTTGGGACGCATCCGAATTTTAAGCTTTTCTCTGGAAACCTCCGGAATTTTGTTTACGGCCATGATTTTCGGGCATTACGGATTTTCACTTTCCAAGGATTTTCAGCTTTTAGGGCTGATCTTTTTTATTTATGCCATTGGGCTTCAGGCCGGCCCCTCCATATTCAATATTTCCCGAAAGCAAGGAATGCAACTAAACCTTCTTGTGTTTACCTTAATTACCTTTGCCGCCCTGCTTACTTTAACTTTAAGCAAACTGTTACACGTGGATATGGCCATGGCCATCGGTCTGTTTACAGGTGCGCTGACCAGTACGCCGGGTTTGGCGGCAGCTCAAGAAGCCACTCATTCGGCTTTAACTTCTACGGGATACGGTCTGGCCTACAGTTTTGGGGTTTTGGGAGTTATTTTGTTCATTAAATTCATGCCGTTCATTTTTCGCGTAAAAATTTCAGATGAAGAACGACAGATTATTCAGCAAGAAAAAGCGGCGCAAAAGCCCATTTGCCGCAAAGAAGTGGTGATTACCAATAAAGAACTGAATGGCAAATCGTTGCAAGAATTGCAGTTCTTCAAAACAACCGGTACGGTGATTTCGCGGGTGTACCATGACGGAAAGCTGATCGTACCCGGGCCGAACACGCGTTTGCATTTGGGCGATATTGTGCGTATCGTCGGTGATGAGGATCAGGTGCGATCCATTATCCCCTTTTTCGGAAAGGAGAATAAGCAACCTTTGCCGGATGTGCGGAATTTCGAATCGCGCAAATTTGTACTCACCAATCGGGACATTGTGGGTAAAACCATTGCCGAATTAAATCTGCGCCAAAAATACAATGCCAATGTTACTCGCGTACGTCGTGGCGGTTTGGAGTTTGCGGCCGAGCCCAATTTAAAATTAAACTGGGGCGATCGCATTCGGGTGGCCGGCGATGCGGAACAAATGGAGGCCATCCGGAATTTATTCGGCGACGAAATGAAAAAGATCGAATACGGTGATATTTTTGCCATTACCATGGGCATTCTTGTGGGCATCTTTATCGGGCTTATTCCTTTTTCCGTCGGGAAGGTCTTATCGTTCAAATTCGGCATCACCGGCGGTGTGTTGTTAACCGGTTTGATTTTAAGCAACCGTGGTAAATTGGGCCCCATCATCTGGCAGGTGCCCATGCCCATCATTACCTTTATGCGCGACTTGGGGCTCATTTTCTTTTTGGCAGTGGTCGGTACGCATGCCGGCTCTCAAGTAGTGCGGGTCATCGAAACCCAGGGGCCCAAATTGATTTTAATGGGTGCGGTTATTACGATTGTGCCCATGGTGGCTGTGGCCATCTGGGCGCGCATCAAGTATCGGATGCTTTTGTTGGAGCTCATGGGACTCATCAGCGGCGGGATGACTTCCAGCCCGGGGCTGGCCGCGGCTACCAGTATGTCCGATTCGCAACAACCCATTATCATGTATGCGACGGTTTACCCCACGGCCATGATTTTGATGATATTTTGGGCCAAGGTGCTGGCGCTGTTTTGATGGAAAGGGTGTAAAAAGGTTTGTTGGGAACCGGGAATCAGGAACTTGTTCGGCAATTG
>CAZHIZ010000271.1:2093-3174 GCA_964532875.1 uncultured Caldithrix sp.
ATTTACCGATTGCTTGATTTTTCTCTTGTCCGGGAAAAAATTCAATCGGAATCATTGATTCCGGCGAGACTTTTTAAACTGATTTGGAATTCGTTGTTTCGATTCATTTTTTAACAAGGAGTTGGCTCATGGAATATCGATTATTCGACAAATCGCAACAGGAGGTTTCGCGCCTGGGGGTGGGGACGTGGGGCATGGGTAAAAGACTTTGGGTCGGTGCGGATGACGCCGAATCCAAGCGCGTATTGCACCGGGCGATCGATGAAGGAATCAACTTTTTCGATTCGGCGCTGGTGTACGGCATGGGGCACAGCGAAAGACTTTTGGGCGAAGTGGAAAAAGAAAGCGGGAAGGAGCTGTTTATTACCACAAAAATTCCTTCCAAAAAATTCGAATGGCCGGCCAAAGATTCTTCCACGCTTGAGGAATCTTTTCCTACGGATTACATTATTCAAACAACGGAACGCAGCTTGCGCAATTTAAAACGAGATTACATCGATCTGCAACAGTTTCATGTCTGGAATGACCGGTGGGCGCAACGGGACGAATGGAAAGAAGCTGTGTATCGCTTGAAAAAAGAAGGTAAAGTTCGTTTCTTCGGCATTTCCATGAACGACCATCAGCCGACCAACGGCATTGAAGCCGGCAAAACGGGCCTCATCGATTCGTTTCAGGTGATTTTTAATATTTTCGATCAATCGCCGGCCGACGTTTTATTTCCGTTTTGCCTGCAAAACAACATCAGCGTGATTGCCCGCGTGCCCTTCGACGAAGGAGGCCTCACGGGCACGGTTACGCCCCAAACGACATTCCCCAAAAAGGATTTTCGCAGCCGTTATTTCAGAGGGGAACGGAAAGAAGAACTTTGGCGGCGCGTCCAGAAAATTAAGGAAACGGTAAGCACGGAAACGGAAACTTTGCCCGAGGCGGCGTTACGTTTTATCATCAGCTTTGAAGCCGTAACGACGGTTATCCCGGGCGTGCGCAAAAGCGAGCATTTGCTGGCAAATATTCGTGCTGTTGAAAAGGGACCGCTTTCGCCCGAGTTGGTAGCCAAATTAGCCCAACACAGATGGCAGCG
>CAZHIZ010000272.1:0-3148 GCA_964532875.1 uncultured Caldithrix sp.
TTTGGGGGCCTTTCACGGCATGAGAAACGGACAGTGCAATTTACAAAATCAAAAAACGGAAATAAAGAGGCCCTAAAATTCGTGTTTAACAAGAAGGTGCGTTTTATTTTCTGCCCATTAGTTCGTAGAAAAACATCTCAGGAATCAGATGGGCGGAATTTGTAGCCGTAAAAAATCGGACCGTCCGCCCCGTCTTCGTAATATTTACGCACGACCATTTCCACGGGCATGCCGATGTGCACTTCATCCCATTCCACATCCGTTAATTGGGCGGTAATACGCGGGCCTTCGTCCAAATCGATTAAAGCCACAAGATAAGGAACTTTGTCTTGATAAGCCCCGATGGTTTGATAAATTGTGGTGAAACTAAAAACCGTACCTTTGCCGGAAAAAACAAACGGCTTTTGATTTCTGCTTTTACACTTGGGACAAACCGCTCTCGGAGGAAAAGAATACTGTCCGCAATTTTCACAGACTGTTCCCTGAAGTCGATAGCGTTGATCTTTTAAGCGCCAATATCTCGGAATATCCATCGCTTCTTTCCCTTTAATTAATTACGACCTTTTAAAATTGTGGTGACAACGGTAGCGCCTGTGCCCCCTACATTTTGGGTCATCCCGTAGCGCGGATGAGCAACCTGTATTTGAGGCGGAGCTTCGGCCCTTAGCTGGGTCACGGCTTCCGCAATTTGGTACAAACCGGTTCCACCGACCGGATGCCCGCGCCCTTTTAATCCGCCCATGGTAGAAATCGGTAATGTTCCGTCAATATTAAAATAACCTTTCTGCACCTTACTTAAGGCTTCCCGGGCAGATAAAAAACCGGAAGCTTCCAAAGACAAGACTGTCATGATGCTAAAGGCATCGTGCAATTCAAAAAAATCAATTTCCTGATGAGTGACGTCCGCCGCTCTAAAGGCTTTTTGCGCACTTTGCTCAATGGCTTTCAACCGCAATAAATCGGAGCGATCATGCAGAGCGATGGCATCCGTAGCCATTTCACAAGCCAGAACATCCACGGCCCGTGCTTCCTTATTTCCGACCTGATCGGCCGGTACGATAATCACCGCGGCGGCCCCGTCAGCAATGGGGCTGGAATCCAATAAATTTATCGGATCGGCAATCATCTTTGCCTTTTGATATTGCTCAAGGGATATTTCATGCCGGAACATGGCCATTGAATTATGCACGGCATTGCGGTGCGCCAACATGGGGAAATAGGCGAAGGCCTCCCGAGGCACGGAACGTTCATAAATAAAACGGCGCATCACCAAAGCATTCAGGGCGACAAACGTAAGGCCCAGCGATGTTTCAAAATCGGCATCGGCTGCCTGTGCCAGGGCATCGGGCGCTTTGTAACCGGAAAATTCCGTCAATTTTTCAACTCCAAGGGCCGCCACACATTGTTTCTCTCCGCTGGCTACCGCCAATACCGCCTGACGAAAGGCAGCGGCTCCCGAAGCGCAAGCCGCTTCAACTTTTACGGCTTCCACACCGGGGAAACCGGCATAATCGGCAATCAAAGCGCCTAAATGCTCCTGCGCACTTAACGTCCCGCTAACCATGTTCCCCACGAACAAAGCATCGATCGATTCACGCTGCGCATCTTCCAAAGCATTTAAGAGAGCTTGAACGCCCAATTCTTTTAAGGATTTATCCCAATGTTCTCCTACCGGCACTTGACCGATTCCGATAACGGCAACTTTTTTCATCTTCTCATTTCCTCATTTACGAATTTTCCCCCGCCAACGGGCATAGGTGGCATAATCCACAAACACTTCTTTTTCAATGTAGCGCCGCGTTAGGGGAGCATTTTCCCGAACCTTTTCCATTCGTTCCGTGACCACAAAGCTAAAAGCGTCGCTTCCCGCTCCGGAGCCGAAACTGGCCAACAAAATGCGATCTCCCGGCCGGGCCGCATCCAACGCTGCCGTAAAGCCCAAGATAGAAGATCCTGCGTACACATTGCCAATCAACGGAGAGAGCAATCCAACCTGATACTGCTGCGGCGTAAATCCCAGCTCTTCAGCCATTTTACTGGGAAATTTACGATTCGGTTGGTGGAATGAAATGTATTTGAAATCCTTTGGCCTTAAAGCGAGTTCGTTCAACAAAGTGCGCACGGAAGAACGGATATGATGGAAGTAGGCCGGTTCTCCGGTAAAGCGATTCCCGTGTTGCGGATATTTTTCATAGTTCCGCCGAAAAAAATCCGGTGTGTCCGTAACGTAACTGTAGGCTCCTTCCAGAATCGCCACGGCCTCATCAGACGGCCCCACGATGAAAGCAGCGCCGCCAGCCGCCGCCGTGTATTCCAAAGCATCGCCCGGACGACCCTGAGCGGTATCCATGCCAATAGCTAAAGCATAAGCAGCCATACCGCTTCCCACATATCCCAGCGCCGCCTGCAGAGCTTCCGTACCTGCTTTACAGGCGAATTCCAGATCGGCCGCTGTATTTGCCGGGTAAATATCCAGGGCTTGAGCAACGACCGTTCCGCTCGGCTTTACGGCATAGGGATGCGATTCCGAACCAATCCACACAGCGCGGATTTGTTTCGGATTTATCTGCGCCCGCTTCAACGCGTTTTTACCCGCTTCAATGCTCATGGTAATCGTGTCTTCATCGGGCCCCGGCACGCTCTTCTGTTTAATCGGCAACTGATTGCCGTCCTGTCCCGCACGCCAGACTCTGGAAATTTCACTTGTTTTAATGCGATATCGCGGAACATACGCACCATAGCCGACGAGGCCTACCGATTTCAAGGGTTTTAACACTTTTTCCATTTTTAGTCCTTTATCGCAACATGGTTGTGCATAATCATACGATAATATTTATTTAAATTAGTTGGGTAGTTAAAAAAAATTCGCATTAAAGGCAAGCGGAAATAAATTTCTCATAATTTTATTAAAATTTTGCAAACTCAGACAGGAACCGGAAAAACGACTGATCGTAATCTTCAGATATTTTTTATATTTATCTCACACTTGTCAGGCGATGAGTTGTTTATCATTGGCGGGATTTTCAATTCGTAAAAGGGAGCATAGCCGGTTTTTCTCACGCAGTTTTCCAGCCCCATCCGGCAGTGGACAGGTTTAACAGGCTGAAGGACTGATTTCCGCAGATTATAGTGAAGCCCCATTTATTTT
>CAZHIZ010000273.1:0-3114 GCA_964532875.1 uncultured Caldithrix sp.
TGCCCGAGACGCCAAGCGTCGAGGGCGGGATGGGTTTTAAAAGGGAAAGATAGCCCGGATGATTGGAAATGGAGACCAGGCCTGATTATTAACATTTTCTGCCTTTCTTGGCAAACTTTTTGGGTTCTGGTTTCGTCAGGTTAGGCAAAAATGGCAATTTGACAAAGAGACTTTTTACATCTAACTTCAATTGACACTGTTTTAAAAGAGGTAACGACATGCGTTTATTAATCACTTTTTTTATTTTGGTATTGCCTTTTGGGCTTGCAGCCCAAAACGGGCGCATCGACGGGCAGGTCAAAGAACGCTACAAATCTCTTCCCTTGCAAAATGTGCAGGTAAAGTTGATTCCCTCCAACCGAACGGCCGTAACCGATTCGACGGGTACTTTCATGATCGACGGATTGAAACCGGGCGAATACAGTGTGATTTTCACCAAGTTGGGCTACCTGCAATACGTACTGCCTTCCGTGACCGTTGCGGCCGATTCGGCAAAGCATCTGCAAGTGGAACTGGACAAAGTGCCGCCACCCGTTCGAGACCGGTTAAAACCCCTCAAACAAAGATTGCGTCCCCGTCCCCGAATGAAAGGCGCCGAAAATGGAAAAATGGGTTCAAAGCAGACAAAGTTAAAACAGGCGGTACCCGTAAAAAATAGATTAAACAAAAAATGATGTCCGGCAGTCTTTTGTGATATTGTTAGGAAAAGGGCGGTCGGAACATTTCACCGCCCTTTTGAAAATCATCGAACGGCTGCTTCCAGAAAGGTCAGTTGTTTTTTGTCGCCGTCCAGTTTAACGCGAATGCCCAAAGGCATGGTCGGTTTGTTTTTAAGATGTCCCAGCGAAAATCCCACGCACACCGGAAAGTCAAAATCCTTAAACACATTACTGATCACCTGTTCAACGCTTAGATTGCGGTAAAATGCCGGTTCGAAATCTCTCGGTTTTACCGTGGGCATCTTGTCGAAAATAACCCCGCGGCAACGATCGAATTTTCCGGCCATCTTAAAATGGTTCAACATGCGATCCACGTCATAGGGCTCTTCGCCCACTTCTTCAAAAAAGAGAATGGCATCGGTGGTGTCCACTTCGTAGGGCGTACCCAAAAGCGATTCGAACAGGGTCATGTTACCGCCGAGCAGACGACCTGTGCCAACTCCGCCTTTTACCGTCCAGATGCGATTGGAAGTTTGCAGGTTCCCGTCGTAGGGGGCATCGGGAATAACCTGCGGGGCTTTGGTCGTCATTAACGCATTACGCATGTTCAGGCGTGTGTAATCGGTAAAGGTCGATTCCGCTACCGGGCCGTGAAAGGTTACCAACCCCGTTTGGGCATGAATGCCCAGCAAAAGAGACGTAATGTCGCTGTAACCCATTAAAATTTTAGGATGTTTTTTAATAAGATCGTAATCGATGTGCGGCAATAGCTGAGCGCTGCCGTATCCGCCGCGAATGGCGATAATGGCCTTGACCTGCGGGTCTTTGAACATATTGTGCAAATCTTCCAAACGTTCTTCGATTGTTCCGGCCAGGTAACCGTAAATCTTAAAAATGTTTTTACCGGGTTTTGTTTTGAATCCGAGATTGTGCATTTTTTCGGTAACCTCGATCATCAAACGATGGGCATCGAATAAGGGAGAAGCCGGTGTAATTAATCCCACCGTATCGCCTTTTTTTAAGGCGGGCGGTTTGATGAGCGGAAGCGTCTGGGGCGCCGGTACCGAAGCCGTAGCCCGGGCCAGGGGTGCCAATCCCAGAAGACTGGTGGTTTTTAGGAAATTTCTGCGGGTGAGCATGGCAAATCCTTTCGCTGTTAAAATCCCAATAAGCGAACTTAATAACGCGGATAAACAAACGGTCTTATTGTGCCGAAATTCAAAATGGCAACAATACACATCGCTCGGTACAAACACCTTTGCGAATGGGAAAAAATAAAATCGGCCCAAAGCTTAACGGAACAGGAAAGACCGTTTAATTTAAAACCGTGACGTGCCGAAATATAATTAAAAATCGCTTATGACCCAAATGTTAAGAAATTGTAAAAATGGCGGAAAGTTTCTAAATTGTACCTTGTAACGACCGAACTCGATGAATGGGATTGCAATTAAGGAGTAACCGTGCATTTGTCTCAAAGTCAAAGAACCGCATTGCGCATTATGCTCAGCTACGTGGTGATCGGCTCTTTCTGGTTGGTGGTGTTTCGTTATCTGCTGCCGCCCTATTATCGCCTGACAACACTATTCGATATCGAAGGCTGGGCTTTTATTATTCTCACCGCCGTATTCATTTACAAATCCATCGAAACCCCATTGGAGAAAAATTACCAAATTGCACGGGCTTTGCGCCGTAACGAGGAAAAATACCGCTCGTTGGTGGAGGAGATCAACGAGGTGATCTTCGTGATTGACCATTTCGGCAAAATCACCTACATCAGTCCGGCCGTTTACGAGTTAACGGGCTTTCGTCCCAAAGAAATGATCGGGCATCTTTTTTTGGAATACATTCATCCTCAAGATGAGGAAATTGTGGTTAAGGCCTTCGAAGAGCGTTTAAAAAGCATCAGCGCGCCTTTACAATATCGAATACAAAAACGGGACGGCAGCTATGCCTGGGTGCGTAGTTTGAGTAAGGTATTTAAGGACGCCAAAGGAGATTACGGCATTCGCGGCGTATTAATGGATATTACGGATTTGGTGGAAAAAGATCGTGCACTCATGCAATCGGAAGCCCGCTGGCGTTCGCTGGTGGAGCAAGCACCGGATTACATCATCACTACGGATTTGCAAGGTAAAATCGAATTTGTCAATCGCAACTTCTTTTCCATTCCCGAAAAGATGGTCATCGGCCATTTCATTTACGATTTGGTACCGCAAAGTGAAATGCGCAAAGTGTACAACGCCATTCAGTTGGTCAATGCGCGCGGCGAAGCCCATCGCTTTGAAATCCAATTGACATTGGACGAACAAAAGCGCTGTTATTTTATTCGAGTAGGCCCGATTAAGAAAGCCGATCAAATTGTGGGGCTTACTTTTATTGCCACGGATATTACGCGTCGCAAACGTTCCGAACAGGAGTTGAAGGAATATCGTTCACACTTGCAGAATTTGGTCTC
>CAZHIZ010000274.1:0-3090 GCA_964532875.1 uncultured Caldithrix sp.
AAGAGCCCTTTGCTAAATAATGAACCCAAATTATCCACATCCATGCGCAACACAGCCAATTTTTTAAAATTTCCTTTGGCCCGTCTGGCCAGCTCATCGAAGGTTACATTTAAGCGACGTGTACCGCCGTAAAATTTAAAGCCCCATTGAATGACGGGCTGACTTTGCGCCCCTAACATTTCCTGAGCCCTGTACGTTTTAAACCAATCGGTTTGCGTGAAAGGTTGCCAATCGCTTCGGTTAAACAAATAGATGTGATCCCCTTCTTGCAGACGGTTCAAATGGATCTCTTCCGGTTCATCGTATAAGAATATTTTTTTATTTAGGAAAATACCGATGGCCGAATCCAGCTCCCGCTTTTTATGGGCAACAACCATAAATTTGGCGCTTTTCAGACGGTCACCGATTTCTTGCATGTGGCGGCACACGCGACACAAAGATGACGTACTGTCTTCTTCCAGTTCGCGATGGCACGAGGCGCATAAGCGGGTTTGGCCTTTCCCTTGGGGGGCGAACAATTTGTCATAAAATTTTGTTTGCGCAACCATAAAGTCGAAAGGCCTTAAACTTTGTTCAGCCAACAGGACATTGACCTGGCGCCAAATTTCGGGCAAACGCTTTGTTGAAATATGAAGATCATCGCCGCTGAAAGGCAGCATAGCCGTCCGTAAAAACACCTGTCCGTCGAACTCATCAAAGAAACTTTGATTAACGCTCTGTACTGCCTGAGCGATGCTGTTTTTAACAAAAGGCGTATTGGGCAATAGTAAATAGAACTTGCCGCCGTTGGAATAGATGATATTGGGCCGGGTCAACCCTACTTGTTCTACCAAATACTCCGCAATCAGGTCGTTAATAATTTGAATGTAAAATGAACGTCCCTTTAGTTGAGAATAAGCGCCCTTGGAAGATACCTGATAAATAAATTTCTGAATGCCCCCTACATCGCCTACAAATAAGATGAATTTGTCTATTTTGCGATTTTTAATATGGGACAGGTCCTGCAGAGTTTTTGTTTGCTCATGATAAACAAAAAGAGCCGCCGCCAGCGCCGCCGTGGTTTTGGCATGCTCAAACAAACTAACATCAGGAAAGTCGGTTTTGCGTACGGAAGCCGGCACAGCCCACCAATATTTTTGCAGAATAAAATAGAGCGTGTCCAGTTTCTTTTCGATTCCATGCGCTACCATCTGATCAAATTCCGCTGAAAATTGACGGAATAAATCGCTGTAAGAACGGCGCAAATCCATATCTGCTGTAAACGGTCTGGGAAAAATGTTTTTTTCTTCCGGAGAAAATGTTTTTAAGGGAAGATAATATGCACCGACTTTAGGCTGAGACTGTTTTAGAGCAACAAACTCGGTAACAGGTTTCAAAGGCGTCGTAAATTTCTGCTTGCCCAGCGATCGCTCGTCAGCGGAATAAGTTTGTCGGTCCATTCCCGAAGAAAGACGATCGGCTTCGGCAATAATCCATTCCTTCGTTTCATTATCCGATGGTTTGTGATGCATGGCCGCATAGTTAAACCACTTGGGTTGCACACCCTGAAAGGACACATGGCTCTGCAAAAATTTAAAAGTAGCCGCTGCGTGGTTGTAAGTAAATTCCGCTTCCTGCCCTAAGTTATCGTATTCTTCAGGATCGCCCCTCTCGGCAAACTTGCCCACGTCGTGCAGCAGCCCTGCTAATACAATGTCCTCAATCATTTTGCTTCCTTTCGATAAAGGTTGATTTTATTTTACCAAGCCCCAGGCTGGTATTTTTCCCGATATGAAAAATTTCACCGGCTTCCAAAATTTTAAGAACACGGGCATCAAATTCTCCCTGCAAAGAAAGGATGCCCTCTACCCCGCCCATTTTCATGGAAGTCTTTTGTCGCGCGGAATAGCGTGAATAATCCACCCATTGTAAGCGGTTGTTCTCTTCAAAAATCGTTGTAGGCTTCAATTGCGGTAACGTAAACCTTTCCATATCCGCTAATGGCTGCTTGGCATAAAGACCGATAATGATGCGCAAACGACGATTTAAAGCCACTAAAATATCATCTAATGATATTTTATCCGTAAATTTCCCGTTCTTCTTAAAACGGAAGGGACTTAGGAATTCAATGAATAATTTTCCCTGCAACAGGCGCTCATCCGTTTCGTCAAACTCCCAGTTGGGAATTTCAGATGGAATAACCAGTTTTTCCCGATTCAAAGCGATATAACCGTCAATGAAAAACTGTTCAATAGCATATTTAATACGTGATTTGAACAGACCGCTCTCCCCCCCATTTTTAATGGCCATGAAAATCATGGGAATGTAAGTATGTGCTTCTCCGATTAAGGTAAGGGTCAGTTGCAAATTTTGGCTAACCTGGCCCGGCTTAATATCAGTAAAAATTAAAAAGGGATGTGACCCGTAATTAATCGAGGGTAGCACTTTTTGATCTTCCCTGAGCGGCGTTTCAAAAATCATGGAATAGGCACAGGAAAAACGCAGGGCACATTTATCACACGGCCGGTTGCGAAAAATACAAACCAGGCGTTTCAACTGTAAGCCTAAAACTGACCGGAAATAAAAAGAGGGTAAGTTTTGAAAAATGATGGGCTTTTCAAACCGTAAATTAAAACGCAAACGGCGATAAGGAATAAGGATCATGGCTTCTCCTAACCAATTAAACGAAACGATACAAATAAAAGAATGATTAAACGAGCGGATTAAAAACATGGAATTTTTGTGCTTCTTGAACGCCTGAAAGCACGGAACACATTTTTAATAAATATACGAAAAAAATCCAATGAAAAAAAAGATTAATCGTGAATCGTTATTTGTTATTCGTTATTCGTGAATCGTTTAATGGTTAAATGAGCTTAGGCAGAGGCGGTCTTAATCCCCTTTAAAGTCGGGTCGTCATGGTTAAAAGGTTTTTCGTTAATCGTTGAATGGTTAAATGGGGATGAGCGAAGCATCCTAACTCCCAGTAAAATCGGTCTATTGTTAAAAGAAAACCATTCAACCGTTCAACTAATAAACCAACAACCTTAAAGACAGTCTTAATCCCCTTTAAAGTCGGGTCGTCATGGTTAAAAGGTTTTTCGTTAATCG
>CAZHIZ010000275.1:0-3075 GCA_964532875.1 uncultured Caldithrix sp.
GATTCAAAGAAGTAAAAACCGTTGGTTCGTTTTATGATTTAACGCGCGCCACGGCCGCGGCTCATTTCTTTTCCCTGCGCTTTTTGTACCGTAAACTGGAACGCCCCACCCTACAACTGGCCCTGTCCGGCGGATTTAAAGTGTTTCCCAATTTGACCAACAAAACGCGTCAGTGGCAGGTCATCGCCAACGCCTTTTATCGTCTGGGTGAAAATTTTGACGTGGCTTTGCAGGTGCAGCAGTCTCAATTCAGCGGCGATTTAAAGGCCCTGTACGGCAAAAGCGAAACGCGCTTTCAGGTGGGATTGGTTTATTCCATCGATCAGCGCTGGAACAAACAGTTTGACGACCGTAATTCGCTGTTGAACTTAGAACACGGATACATACCTTAATAGTGCAGAAAGGCCGGAATTATGCGGCACAATACGGAGCATATAAAAAAACGCTATAACCGGATGGCATTGGTCTTCGACTTATTGGAGAAACCGATGGACGGCTTTTCCAGCCGCTGGCGCGAAGAAATCGTCGGTGCTGTTCATGGGCGGGTACTGGAAGTAGGCGTGGGCACCGGCCGAAACATCCCTTATTACGACCCGTCGGTTCAGGTGGTTGCCATCGATTTCAGTAAAAAGATGCTGGATAAAGCGCGTCAAAAATTCGAGAAGAATTACCAAAACGTTACCTTCGTCGAAATGGATGCGCAGGCCATGACTTTCCCGGATAACCATTTCGATTGTGTTTTGACCAGTTGCGTTTTTTGCTCGGTGCCCATCCCCGTATTGGGTCTAAAAGAAATCCGACGGGTTTGTAAACCCGGGGGCAAAATCGTTATGTTGGAACACGTTCGCAGCAGCCATAAACTGGTCGGTCCGCTCATGGACCTGATGAATCCGCTTCCATTGTATCTTTACGGGGCCAATATCAATCGTGATACCGTAGGCAACCTGAGAAAAGCCGGTTTCGGTAAAATCACGGTTACCGATTTATGGGGCGACATTTTTAAAAAAATCGTTGTAATTAACGATAAATAGTCAAAATTATGAGCCGACGTTTGGGCCAAACCGGATACTTAATCCCCGGCGTTTTATGGGATTCCTTGTAGGTAAAACGCCGTGCTACGGCAAAAACATTCGGTAACTCAATTTAAAGGAGCAATATAATGGCTAAAGACCCTGTCTGCGGAATGCAGGTTGATGAAGAGAAGCCTGCGGAGACAAGTAAATACCGGGGAAAAACGTACTATTTTTGCTCGCCGGGCTGTAAGGTTTCCTTTGAGCGGGAGCCGCAAAAATATGTTGCGGATAGTGACAACCACGGCGAACAACATCAGCCATAATGCCTTTTCAGCCACCCGGCTTGTTCGGTTAGGGAAAAAGTAAGCCGTTTTTTATGAGCTAAAATGCGAAAGGCTGAATTAAAAATTAGAACGGACGTACCAATGAAAGACCAAACCATACACATTATCGGTGCGGGGCCGGCCGGTTTAACTGCAGCGATTAATCTGGCTAAAGCGGGTTACGCTACCGTCGTCCATGAAAAACAGGATGATGTGGGAAAGCGGTTCAACGGAGATTTTCAGGGAGTCGAAAATTGGTCCACAAAGGAAGATGCTCTTGCCTTTCTGGAACGTCATGGACTGAACATAAATTTTTTATGTGCCCCGCAATATAACGGCACATTTTATGATGCCCGCCCCGTTGAATTTAGCGTCCGTTCACAACGCCCGTTGTTCTATCTCATCGAACGCGGCAACGGGGTAACTTCGTTTGATCAGGGGTTAAAGCAACAGGCAATGCAAGCCGGTGTTCAATTTAAATGGAAAGAAACTGTAACCGAAATGCCCGCAGAGAGAACCATCGTATCCACCGGTCCCAAAGCCGCAGATATTATCGCTCAGGGCATAGTATTTAAGACATCCCACCCGAATGGTTATTACGGATTCCTTGACGACCGAATCGCGCCCAAGGGCTATGCCTATTTACTGGTAAACGAGAGCAAGGCTACCTTTGCCACCTGCATGTTCGAAGATTTCCGCAATTCACAAACCTATTTTGAGCGGGCTTTGGACAGACTAAAGCAAACCGTTGACATCGATATCCGAGATGCAAAACCTTTCGGCGGTTTCGGCAATTTTTTTCTTCCGACTACGTCTACGGGAGAAAATCGTACGGCCTTGTATGTAGGCGAATCGGCCGGTTATCAGGATGCTTTGTGGGGCTTCGGCATCCGATATGCTGTATTATCCGGATATCTGGCCGCCCAAAGTATGATACACGGTTTGGACTATGACCGCTTAGTGGAAGAATACATCTTGCCTTTGCAGAAAATTTCTCTTGCCAATCGCTTTTTGTTTGACCGCAGCGGAAACCGGAGTCGGCAGTATCTGTTAAACCGTTTAAGCAAATCCGATGATGTGCAGGGAATTTTACAAAAACAGCATCGGCTGACACCTTTTAAGCGTCTGTTATTCGCCGTTGCCAAACGTTGGTATCATACCCGTTTAATCGATAAAAATTGTTTGCACGAAAATTGTGATTGTATTTGGTGCCGCTGTGGCAAACAGGAAGAAACCCAAAAAAACGACGCAGAAAAAAATTTACCGGTATATCAATAAAGAGTGCATTATGCAAGAAGTCACTATTAAAGCCCGCATTGTTTCGCCGGGCATGGCCATCGGGAAGGCCTTTTTATTCACCGAATCGGCGACGGTCAGCAACTTCCGGCAGGAAATTAATGTAGAAGTCGAGTTGCGGCGTTTCGATAGTCAGATAAATCACATCGCCTTGGAATTATCCGAGTTGTTTGAGCGCCTATCCCGTGAAATCGATGTTAATGATGCGGAAATTATTCAAACACAACGCATAATTCTGGAAGACGAAGGTTTTAAAAAGAAGGTCATCAATCTCATTTCGGAAGAATTTATCCCCGTGGAAGCTGCTGTGGATCGGGTGATGCAAAGTTTTGCTCAACGATTAAAGGCCTCCTCCAATGAATTAATGCGCGAACGGGCACTTGACTTTATCGACCTGACAAAGTATTTCCGACATCCGCCCTTAGAAAAGCTTACGCCCCGCG
>CAZHIZ010000276.1:0-3031 GCA_964532875.1 uncultured Caldithrix sp.
TAACGATTAACCAATAACGCTTAACTGCCAACGATTACCGAATGCCAGCCCCCACCCCATTCAACCATTCAACCCTTTCAAAACCCATCCCGCCCTCGATGCTCGGCATCTCGGGCACCCTTCCCTACCTCCGGCAGGGAAGGGGCCTGCGGGACATCATGATTCGCAATTTATTAGGGTTAACTGCAATGGTTGAACATCCATACTTCCCATTCAACCCTTTCATCTTTAATCTTTAATCTTTCATCTTTAATCTTTTTTCTTTTTTCTTATTCACAGCTCCGCCCCGTCAATTACATTCCGTTTTTTGGAATGCAAACACAGAGAACCGATCAATGTTGACAACCGATACGCTTCACGCTTAACCAATAACGCTTAACGCTTAACGCGTAACAACCAACGATTACCGAACACTATCCCCCACCCCACCCCCCCAATCACCTATTCACCCATTCAACTATTCAACTATTCAACTATTCACCCTTTCCTCAACAGGCTTGTCTTCCGGCCAATCCAAGCATCTTAGTACGCCCGGTTGCACTTCTTTGTAGCGCCAGCCGCTTTTGGGACACACCATGATGCCGTTAGCATCTGGCTCAGGTAAGCGTTCCCCATGCCGACTTACCCAACCGATCCGCCTGGCCGGTACGCCAACCATCAGGGCATAGTCCGGCACATCCTTGGTAACCACCGCACCGGCGGCAATAAAGGCAAAACGCCCGATAGTGTGGCCGCAAACAATGGTCGCATTGGCCCCGATGGAAGCGCCGTGTTTTACCAATGTTCGGACATAAAATTGTGCTCCCCTTTGCGGAAATTCACAACGGGGATTCAAAATATTGGTAAAGACCATGGAAGGACCGCAAAACACGTAATCTTCCAATTCAACGCCTTCGTAAATGGAAACATTGTTCTGGATTTTGCAATAATTGCCAATTCGCACATTATTGCCCACATTAACGTTCTGCCCCAGTGTGCACCCTTTCCCGATTACCGCACCGCTCTGAATGTGCGAAAAATGCCAGATTTTGGTGCCTTCACCGATCTGCACCCCGTCATCCACATAGGATGATTCGTGGAGGAAGTAATTTGCCATAACAGGTTTCCTTTTTACTGATTAAAGTTATTCGTTAATCGTTACTCGTTATTCGTTATTCGTTGATTGCAATTCGGCAATATATGAATTGAATTTATGTCTCATTTTTCGCTTCATTGATAAAATTCGTAAAATAAGTTACATCAACTCATTTTTTTAGTATTCAAATATCGAATGAGCCCATCAATAATCTTAATCTCCTTTTCTATATTGCGTTCTATTTCAATAAAAACCTTATCCTCTATATACCCTTGATCCAAACAAGTTGTCAAATGGTCCCAAATTTCGTTTAATGACCCTCTACTAATTCTTAAGAATTGAATATTCTCCTGATAATGATACCTTCCATATCCTTCAGCAATATTGGCGGTTATTGAAATGGCGGCTCTTCGCATTTGACTTGCAAGATTATATTTCTCACTTTCCGGCAAATAATTTATGATTTCATATACATCATTTCGAATAGTCCTCCCTAATTTCCAAGCATCCAGATCCTTGAAGCTTTTTATGCTTTTTTTTAAATGCTCCATATTTCACTCGTTTTCCTATGCCGTTTAAATCATAAGAAAAATACCTAGCGAATACCCAATGAACATATAACGAATAACGAATATACGCTTAACTCCACTTAATCCCCTCCATCACCTTCGCCAAAAGCGGGTGCAGCTTTTCTTTTTCTACGGGAGATAGCGGGGCGTGGCGGATGCGATAGGCCAATTCGATAGACGGCCGGGCATCATCCAATCCGTATCCTTTACCCTGTAAAATATTCCTGTAAACTTCCGTGTGCAGGTCTGTAAATCCGCCCGAGAATTCCATTTCCCGGCCTTCGATTAAAATGCTGCGGTAGGTACGTTTGCCTTCGGCAACGGCCTTTTCCGGCAAATCGTTTTTATCTAACGAAAGAAACCAACGAACGTTTGCTCTCTCTAACTCCAGAAATCCACCAACCTTTTTGCGATCCGAATAAAACAATTGCAATTGTTGCACTTTACCGAAAATCCAACTCAACATATCGAAAAAGTGGATTCCGATATTCGTCGCTACGCCGCCGGATTTTTCAAGACTGCCCTTCCAACTGTAAAAATACCACTTGCCCCGCGACGTAATGTACGTCAAATCGATCAGCTTTTTATGATCGGATTTTTCTCTTAAAACTTTATCCCGAAGTTCGCTAATACTGGGATGAATACGAAGCTGTAAGATATTGTAAATTCTATGCCCCGTCTCTTTTTCGATCTCCGCCAAACCGTCCAAATTCCAGGGATTCAAGACCAGAGGTTTCTCGCAAATGGCATCGGCATCTACACGCAAGGCAAAGCGGATATGGGCATCGTGTAAATAGTTGGGAGAACAAATACTGACATAATGCACCTCATTACCGGCCTTGCTACGGCGCAGTTTTTCCACATGCCGATCAAAGCGTTCGAATTCCGTAAAAAAATCCACATCATCAAAGTAGGAATCCAAAATACCCACGGAATCGGATGGGTCCACGGCGCACACCAATCGATTCCCGGTTTCTTTAATGGCCTTCATGTGGCGCGGGGCGATATAGCCGGCCGCACCGATTAATGCAAAATTCTTCATGGTTATGTGCCTTTTTGTTTAAACGCATGTCTTTTAAAGGATTCAGCGTGTTTGATGTCATAGGCCGATGCCCGGGCCCTGTTCACATCTGCACTGCACAAATTCGTTCCCATTTGTCAATCAAACCCGCCCCAACAACATTTCGGTAGGAAATAAAAATTCTTACCTCGTAAGAATGTGGCCAATTTAAATATCCCTTGTGAAAGATTCAAATGCTTTTTACATACAAGTCACACAAGTTTTGGTTGACACGGGTTCACGCTTTTACAAATAGATCTTAAAACGAGTATTGGCAAGAATTTAAGGTAATATGTTAAAAGATATTGATGATGCGAGATATGCAGT
>CAZHIZ010000277.1:0-2980 GCA_964532875.1 uncultured Caldithrix sp.
AAAGAGATTCTTTATCTTTTATTTTAATTTTAAATTGAAACTTTTGATTTGAAATTCGATTGGGATTAAATTAAATCCTTATATTGATTTTAGTTGGAAAAATTAAAATGAGTACTCATATCTCTTTACCAAAATGGAAAGCTTTTGTTTATTCTTTTTTCATTGCTTGTATTGTGGGATTCTTAATTGTTCTATTCCATATAATTATCGGAATATCATTTGATAATATTTATTCGTGGATAATAACCGGATTCTCTATGGGGCTGGCCATAACCTTAACTTCCAGAATTTTTTATTACAAAAACAAATAGTTCTAAATGCGATGAAATTTTGCCAAATTAAATCATAAATAGACAAATGGGTTAGTCGTATTGATTAAAATTCCTCCGAATGAAATTAAAAATCATTGGTAATAAAAAAGTCTAATAACAGGAAGCCGCGTTTTAAATATTAAGCTTCATCGTCTGTGATTCAATTCCGGCGAAAACGTCTGCGAAATTTTCACTTAGTCCTATTGTATTTTATTGCCAATTACTGTAATATTAATACGTGCGTTTAATTTTGCTTTTTTAATTTTGAGGAGGTTACCATGCGTATCCGTGCTATGCGTTCGGCCGTTCTGCTGGCCTTTGCCTTTTTAATCGTTGCCTGCTCCACTAATGCTCCCTTATCGTCCAACGACACACCGCAGGCGCAGCATCTGCAAACCATCGAATCCACGCAAAACGGGCAGACCTTTGCCGGAACCCTGCCTTCCGGCGCTCTCTACAAAATCTGGATGCCGGAAGCCTGGAACGGCGAATTGGTTGTCTTTGCGCACGGGTATGTCAGCCCCTTGCAGCCCGTGGCCATCCCCGAGGATCAGCTCACTCTGGACGACGGCACTTACATTCCGGATCTGGTTACCGATCTGGGCTATGCCTTTGCCACCACCAGCTATCGTGAAAACGGACTGGCCGTTCAGGAAGGCATCGTCGATTTGGTGCAATTGACCGACGCCTTTAAGGAACTATTTGGACAACCGGCTTACACCTATCTGGTTGGCGGTTCGGAAGGCGGTTTAATCACCATTAAATCCTGCGAAATGAAGAAGGTTTATTCGGGCGGTTTGGCCCTTTGTGGTCCCATCGGCGATTTTGTGAAGCAGGTGGACTACGTGGGTGATTTCCGTGTGCTGTTCGATTATTTCTTTCCGGGCATTTTGCCGGGTGATCCCATGCACATTCCTCAGGAATTGATGGACGACTGGCAAACGGTGTACGTGCCTAAAATTTTGCAGGCTTTGCAAACCTATCCCGATCGCTTGCGGGAATTGATTATTTGTGCCAAAGCACCGGTGGATCCCAACGACCCCACGACGTTTGCCAAAACCGTATTAGGCGTTTTGTGGTACAACGTTTTTGCCACCAACGATTTGCTGGCCCGGGTTGGGGGCAATCCTTACGACAATACGGAAAAAGTGTACCACGGCTCTGCGGATGACGTGTATTTGAATAAAAACGTGCAACGCATCAGTGCCGATCCCGCAGCGGTGCAAAAACTACGGGAAATGTACGATACCACAGGTGAATTGAATGTACCGGTAATAACCATGCACACCGTGGGCGATCCCATCGTACCGGCCTGGCACGAACGCCTGTACCGCAAAAAGGTCTTCAGTCAATTGCCTCGGATTTATTACGACAATCTGTTTGTGATGCGTTACGGCCATTGCAATTTTACCAAAGATGAAGTTCTGAATGCCTTTGAAAAATTGGTGCTCAAGGTAAAGGCCATGGAAGCCGTGCAAATTCCGACACCGTTGTCCTTGTTACGCTAACAACTTTTGGCATCCTTTTTTAACGGGTAGGGATCGGCTTTTTATGGACGGTGCTTACCCGTTTTTTTTTCGAAAAAAACGGTTTGCGATTTGCCGTTCAAAATTTTCTGTTTTTTGGTAATTGTCTTAGCGTTATGTCCGAATTGATTCAGGGTAACCCTTAATTTTGTTTAATAGCCGAAATTTCAGATGGCAATTATGCGTACGTTTCGAATCGTGGGACTTATTGGCGAAACATTATGATAAATTTCAAACGATTCTTCGGGGAATAATTGAATTGGACAGTACCCATGTCTTTTAAACTCTCTTTTTCACTGTTTCTCAGCTTTTTTTACCTTTTTCTCTTCCCACTCTGCGGGCACACGCAACCCATCGTCGTGTTTACGCAGGATACGGTCATTGCCACGCTGCCAACCGATTTTTACGGCATTCAGTACCACAGCAACACCTATGATCAGCCAACGGCTCTGCAGCAATTGCGTCGTTTACACATTAAACCGGTGCGCGTGTGGGCAAAGGTAAACACCTTCCATCCTCAACCCGGCCAGTGGGATTGGCAAGACCTTGATGTGAAAATCAACGAGATACTTGCTGCGGACATGGAACCTGTGGTATGCCTGTACCAGAGCGAACAATGGTTTACCGGCGATTCCGAAAATCCCTGGTGGAACGATTCCACGGCCCGGGCCGAGTGGCAGGAAGCGGCCTACCGCTTGGCATTGCGCTATCAAAATCGGGTGCGGCGCTTCATTATTTTCGACGAAATCAACATGATGCATCCCGAGGACGGTTACTACATCACCTTTCAAAATTCGGCCCGCTTGTATTGTGCGGCCGCTGAGAAAATCAAACAGGTTAATCCGGACCTTCAGTGCGGCGGCCCGTCGTCTTTCGGGGGATGGGAAAACGCCCACTGGGCTCAGTACGTTTTAAAAGAACCTCAGGGCCCGCAACTGTTGGATTTCATTTCGTGTAATCTGTTTCTCTCCTGGAATGCCGATGATGCGGACAGCCTGCTCATGGATCGTACGATCTGGTACCAGGAGGCGCCGCTGAGTATTGCCTCCATTTTAGGCGAGCAGACACCGCCGGTTTTGCTTCTGGACGCCTACAATGTGAGCGCTCTCTGGAAAAAAGACGGGCAGTTGTGGACGGATCCCA
>CAZHIZ010000278.1:0-2869 GCA_964532875.1 uncultured Caldithrix sp.
CCTATTTCTCCCGCTTTTGGCGGGATCAGTCAACAGCCGGATCTAAGATTCGGCTTTCAATGGAACGAAGATCCGGCCACCGACGGATCGAAGATTCGGCTACTGACGAACCATTCACTCTTAACGCTTAACGAAAAACGCATCTTTGATCAGGCATTCGACGGATTGAAGATTTAGCCACCGACGAAGCGAAGATTCGAGTGCCAACAAATTGTAAATCCGGCCACAGACGGACATCCGTATTGTAATTGACTTAAACCGTTCCCTTTCGTCTTTTGCCTTCATCCCCTGCTCTGAATTACAAAAATTTTCGCTCTTTTTGTCTGAATTGTTTAAATTCAGTGTTTGAACTAATAGTCCTATTCTATTTTAGGAGATTATGATGCGTAAACCGTATTTTGTCATTTTTCTTTTTATCTTTTTGGCCAACACGATTCTCTGCGCCCAAAGCGAACAAATTTCCAATCTACCGCCCAATGTGTCCATTCACCAATTGGATAACGGTTTGCAGGTGCTGCTGATTGAGAATCCTGCCTTGCCCATGGTTGGCGTGAACGTGGTGGTTAAGGTGGGCTCCGCCTACGAAAATTTCGCCACCAGCGGCATGAGCCACATGTTGGAACACCTGCTCTTTAACGGCACTACCCACCGCACACAAAAACAACTGTACGACGATGTGGATCTCATCGGCGGTTACAACAATGCCAATACGTCCAATTATTACACCAATTTCATGATGGTAACGCCAGCCGAAAACATTCGGAAAGGCATGGAAATCCAGGCGGACATGCTGTTTAATTCCACACTTCCCCTAAAAAAATATCAAAAAGAAAAAGGAATTGTACTGGAAGAAATTTCCAAAACTTTAGCCGATCCCGATGAACAGGCCGAGCGAAACATACTCTCCGTGCTCTTTAAAGGGCACGCTCTTTCATTACCTACTCTGGGAACCTATTCTACCATCAAAGCCATGCCGCGCGATGCGGTTTACCAATTTTACAAGAATAACTACGTGCCCAACAATATGCTGCTTAGCGTGATCGGCAATTTCGATCCTGACCAAATGTTAAAATGGATTAACGAAATCTACGGCCAAGCACCACCTAATACCGTTCGACACGAAGCCGTTTCGGATTGGAGTGTTGGTTTTGATACCACCCACTTGCAGCTTCCGGCCAAAGGACAAATATTTCATCGCACTTACGGTGGTAATCTACCGCTATTGCAACTCTTTTATCCTTTAAAAGGGCAACACGATCCCGTTTTTTACGAATTACTGGACAAAAAATTAAATAAACGTGCCCAAACCGTCAAACCCCTATTAGGCGATTCCGTTTTACAGGTGCGTATGGGAACCCGCACCACTCCGGTGGCTAACTTTTTGCAGGTAACGGTACGCTTAAAGAATAAACCCGATCATTACAATACATTAGTAAAAAAAATCGACTCGCTATTAAACCGAACCGATTTCAGTTATGGAAAACAAGAAATACAGGCCGAGGCCAATAAAGCCAAAACCGACTTCCTGAAAAATATCGAAAAGCCGCACATGTTCGGTATTTACAACGCGCATCAAATCGCCGTACGCGGATTCGAATCCGTACTCAATTCGTACAACAATGCGCTTTATTTTAAGGAAGCCGAGGCGCTTAACCATTTTAAAGTGCCCGCCGATCCCATCATTTTGATTCAACTGCCCCAAAAAGCGATGCAATCCGGAGGGCAAAAACAAAATCTTGTTACCAAGTTATTTCCGGGGGGTAACGGCAAACCGGTGCTCATCGTCAAACAAAACCCGGCCAGCCATTTAATGGCCATTCATTACCTTTTTAAACACAAAGCCCCACTGGAATTCAAATACGGTAAAGATGCCGCCCAGATTTTACACGATTGTTTCGGCCAACGCATGCGTTCCAAAGCCAATGTAAAGGTCAGCGCGCAATTCGGCTTAACTCTGAAAGTGAACGACAATCCGTACATTCCAATGGACGATATTTACTCCAATCCGGATTTCGGCTACATTCGGGCGGAAGCCTTGAACAATGACATTCCCGGCTTAATCGCTTACCTGAATGCTCAAATGCAAAACTTTGTACCGAGCAAAGAAGAATTCAAACGTGCCCAGGCCAAATTGAACGGCTTAAAGCGCATGCGCATGGGGGGCAATCCGGCTAAAAAACTGTTTAATAAACTGTACCGACATTTGGCCTTCGAACCTTCGCCTTATGCCAATGCTCCGGCAGAGCTTACTTACCAAAAATTACTGGCCTTTGCCAGAGAATATTTTCAACCGGGCAACATGATCATATCCGTTGTTTCATCGGCAAGCCCGCAAAAAATTGCCGAGTATTTTAAGGGATTTACGGGGGTGCCCGTACCCAACGAACCGCAACCGTTCCAAGCACGAATTCGCTTGCACGATAAGCCGGTAACCGTGGAGAAAAACGGTGGCGGCAACCGCTCCTACCTTTTCTACGGATTTGCCGAACCCATTGCCGCCCAGGATAAACCGGCTTTACGCGCCTTGTCTTTAATATTGAATGACAAAATCGTTTTCGATATTCGGGAAAAACAAGGGATGGCTTACCGCATCAGCGCGGGCATTCAATTGGGTGACAATCGCGCTTTGTTCTTTATTAAACAGGGCACCAGGCCGCAAAACGTGGACAAACTTTTACCCCAATATCCCAAATTCTTTTCGCCCAAAATCTTGAAAAATCTGTCTGAAAAAGACTTGCAGAAATCGATCAATATGTTTTTGGGGCGCATGATGTTCCGGCGTTTGTCCAGCATTAATCAGGCCTATTATTTGGGAACTTCTTACTATTTTCACAATAATATTAATTACGATCAAAATTTTCTTGAAGCC
>CAZHIZ010000279.1:0-2776 GCA_964532875.1 uncultured Caldithrix sp.
AACCGTCCAGAGGATCAAAGGCGACCACATATTTGCCTAAGGGGTATTCGTCCGGAATGGGAATGACATTTTCTTCTTCCTCCGAGGCCATGGCACAGGAATGTCCGTTATGGTCCAGGGCCCGCACCATAGTTTCATGCGCAAAGGAATCCAATTTTTTTACGACTTCCCCCTGGACATTGATATTGTCGGTTTCGCCTAAAACATCCAACAGGCCGGCTTTGTTGACATTGTAAGAAATAATTTTAGCGGCAAAGGCAATGTCATTCATCAAGTCCGTAAATTTGCCCGTAGCGGCGGGATATTTACGCTGTTCTTCAATAATATGCCGCGTTAAAGTAATAATTTTACCGCTCATAATAACTCCCCTTATAATTTTATTCTTTGTCAATCTAAAGCAGAACTAACTTTCGAAATTGAGAAAAGGCTAAAAGGAATTTACAAAAAATTTTGCAAAACCAAAATGCATTTTAAGGGATTTTTAGGAAAAGTATTTTTCTTATTTTGACAGAAAAAAATTGGAAAGCGTTTAAAAATCGGTGTTTCTGTTTAGCACTTTTTAATACCAACCCCTTGGTCAGTTACAAGGCGGGCCCTAAGCGCTTATGTGCGCTTCTTATTCGCGCAAAACCCGAGATTATTTGACCAAAAGAATGGGCTTCTTGGCTTTTCGCATCACATGCACGGTGGTACTGCCCAATATGGCTTCGGTTAAGCGCGATTTCCCGTAACCACCAATAACCATTAAGGATGGGAGCGAGGCATTGTTTTGTTCGGAGATCAGCACTTCTTGCACACTCCCCTTTTCATGTTTCAAGGTAAATTTAATTTGGTAGGGCATAAGATATTGTTCCGCTTCTTTCAACACCCCCTGAGCATCTTCTTCGGAATCGAAGACGGAAATAACACCTAACGGTAAATCCATGGTTTTGGCGAAGAATGCGGCCATTTGCAGGGCATGGTTTGCCGTAATGCTGCCGTCGTAGCCGCAAAGAATTTGTTTGATTTCGTCAAACGTTTTATCTACCAGCATGACGGGTTTGGCAATTTGCCGCGTAACGGCTTCGGCCGTGGCACCTAACAATTTACCGCTCCAGCGTGCGTATTCGCCACGAATTCCCATGATCACCAAGTCCGTTGTTTTGGCGTATTGGCAAATTTCGTCGATGGGAATGCCCGAGACCTTAATGACTTCGTAAGTCACTTTTTTGGCCTCCAGAATTTCCGCCGCTTTTTCGATGATTTTCTGGGCTTTTTCGTCCTGAATTTTTTGAGATTCTTCCTGAAATTCGGCGGATGGTAAGATCGGTACAAAACTATCGGCACTGGTGGCTACACTCCAATCGAATAAGCGAATGTCCACGACGGAAAGAATGCGGATTAATGCCCCGAATTGTTTGTGAAAATATTGGCCGTAATTTAAAACCGATTCGGTGTACGGCGAACCGTCAATGGGTAATAAAATGGATTTTATCATCTTTCCGTCCTTTCGCAGTGCTTCATATTTACCCTTTTATTTTTCGGCAAAAACACAATCCGACTTGAGCCGATTACTTTTCTGTTCAGGCGCCCCAATCTTCTATTTTTGAAGTGCGGGTCATTAAATCGATCATGGCTTTTTTGGGTGATTTGCCTTTGAATAATACCTGATAGATTTGCTCCGTGATGGGCATTTCCACATTTTTTTGTTTGGCTAATTCATAAGCCGATTCCGTTGTACGCACCCCTTCGGCAACCATGACCATTGCGTCCAGCACTTCTTTTAACGAACGTCCCTTGCCAATCTGTTCCCCCACATACCGGTTGCGGGAATGGCGGCTCATGCAGGTTACGATCAAATCGCCCATGCCGCTTAAACCGGCAAAAGTCGTACTGCGGGCTCCCATAATCACGCCCAAACGGCTCATTTCCACCAGACCGCGTGTCATCAAGGCCGCTTTGGTATTGTCGCCATATCCGGCACCATCGCAAATACCGGCAGCCAAAGCGATGATGTTTTTTAAGGCACCGCCCAATTCAACCCCGATGATATCGTCATTAGCGTAAATGCGTAAGTATTGATTCATAAATACGTGTTGAATGTGGCGGGCGGTCTCGATGTCTTGCGAAGAGGAAACAATGGCCGTGGGGATTTTCCGAGCCACTTCTTCGGCATGGCTGGGGCCGGATAAAACCCCGATACGCTCCGCCGGCAATTCCATGACCTCTTGAATTACCTGGGAGATGCGCAAATAGGTTTTATTTTCGATGCCCTTGGCCACCGAAACCCAAATCTGCCCTTCATCGCGATACATTTTTTTTACTTCCTGCAATGCCGAGCGGGTTACCTGAGAAGGGACGGCGTTAACAATGAGCTGCGGATGATCGTTCAGCACGGCATGAAGATCCGAAGTGAAAATAATTTCCCGCGGAATTTTAATGCCGGGTAAATAACGCGTGTTTTCCTGTTTGGTTCGGATGTCTTCAAGGCTTTGTTTGTCAATGGTCCAACTTTTTACCGTGTGTCCGTTTTCATGCAAAACAAGGGCCAAAGCCGTGCCCCAGCTTCCACCGCCGATCATGGCAATACGCATATTTAATTAACCTTCCGCTTTGTTATTGTTTTTGTAGCAACGATTGTGGTTTTGAAATCAACCGTTTTATCTTGTGCCTTTTTCTTTAACAGCACTTCTCTGCTCTGACTGCAAAATAACCGTTTTGCTAAGTGGCAAAAGCCGTTATGCTAGGATGATTTTTTAAATTCGATTTTATTTTCCGTGCCCTGTAAAAGCCGTTT
>CAZHIZ010000280.1:0-2763 GCA_964532875.1 uncultured Caldithrix sp.
CTGCCGAACAGCTTGACTTAGGGCAAAGAAACCTCTAAATTAGCAAATCTTTTAAAGGGGCTATAGCTCAGTTGGGAGAGCGCTGCATTCGCATTGCAGAGGTCAGCGGTTCGAATCCGCTTAGCTCCACTTTGCCAGGCCCCGCGCAATAGGGCGGCACCGAACCCCGTCAGGTCCGGAAGGAAGCAGCGGTAAGTGCTTTACCTATGTGCCGCGGGTTCGCCTGGCAATTTTATCTAACAAACCGAGAAGGCACCTTCAGCATGTCGTACGTTGTCATTGCCCGTCGTTGGCGGCCGCAGCAATTCGATGAAGTGATCGGACAGGAACACGTTTCCAAGACATTGGCCAATGCCATTGCCAATAACCGCATCGCCCATGCCTACATCTTCTCCGGGCCGCGCGGCGTGGGCAAAACCACGACAGCCCGCATTTTGGCCAAAGCGGTCAATTGTGAAAAAGGCCCCACGCCCACCCCTTGCAACGAATGCGCTTCGTGCACGGCCATAACCAAGGGCAACTCATTAGACGTTCAAGAAATCGACGGCGCTTCCAATCGCGGCATCGATGAAATTCGCAACCTGCGCGAAAAAATTCGCTTTGCTCCGGCCATGGGAAAATACCGCGTGTACATCATCGACGAAGTACACATGCTGACCAAAGAAGCATTCAACGCTTTGCTTAAAACCCTGGAAGAACCACCGGAACATGTGATTTTCATCTTCGCCACCACGGAAATCCATCGCGTTCCGCCGACCATTCTTTCCCGTTGCCAGCGCTTCGATTTCCGGCGCATTGCCGTGCGTACCATTTTGCAGCATTTGCAGCACATTTGCCAAACCGATCACATCGAGGCCGAAGAAGAAGCGCTGTTACAAATCGCCAAAAAGGCCGACGGTTCCATGCGCGATGCCGAAAGTATTCTGGACCAGATCATCTCCTACGCCGGAAACAAAATTTCCTTTGAAGATGTGGTACAGGCTCTGGGTGTTATTCATCAGGATTTTTACTTTAACCTCACCGAGCACATTCGTCAGGGAGCGGTTAAAGAAGTCATTTTGGCCGCCAATGAAATCTTTGAGACGGGACACGATTTAAACGAATTTCTATTGGGATTCGAAGAACATTTGCGCAATATTCTGGTGATTAAAACCACCGGCAGCACCCAACTGGTGGACACATCGGAAAATTATTTGGCGCAATACCAAAAATTAGCCGAAACTTTCTCGGAAAACGATCTGGTGGCCTATTTGCAAATTGTCGGTGAAACGTTAATTGCCGTCAAGTCCAGCCAGCAGCCGCAACTCAAATTCGAATTGGGGTTAATCAAGCTGGCTAAAATGCCTAAGACGGCTCAAATCGACGAATTGTTACAAAACATTGCCTCTCTAAAAAAAAAAGCCGCTGAACCCGTAACATCGCCAACGCAGGCCGTCCGAGAACCCGCCCCGCAAACCTTCGATCTGGCCTTTATCCGAAGCCAATGGAACAATTTGCTAAACAAGATCGAACGGGACCATGCTTCGCTGGCACGTATTTTACGGCAGGCCAAGTTGGAGCATTTCGACGGAAAAGTCTTAACCCTAAACTGCAACGAGCAGGGCGAAATCGTCAAAGGGCAAAGCGAACGCCTGGAACGCTTTCTTAGACGGGAGTTGGGACGAAATATTCGTCTGAAGTTTCATATCGAAAAAAAAGCCCCCAAGGCCGAATCGGCCCGCAAAGAAGAGAGCAAAAAAGAGATCTTGGCAAAGATCGCCAACACGTCGGAAACCATGCGTAAACTGGTCGATGAATTCGGTCTGGAAATTCTTTAGAACAGGAGCAAATCCATGTTTGACATGAACAATATTTTAAAACAGGCACAAAAACTTCAGGAAGAAATGAAAAAGGTGCAGGAAGCATTGGCTTCCGTAACCGTGGAAGGCAGCGCCGGTGGCGGTATGGTTAAAGTAATCGCTAACGGCAAACTCAAAATTCTGTCCGTAAAAATCGATCCTGAAGTTTGGCAGGACAACGACAAAGAAATGCTGGAAGATTTAATTGCCGCTGCCGTGAATCAGGCTATTGAAAATGCGCAAAAGCGTGCCGAAGAAGAGATGAAAAAAGTAACCGGCGGCATGTTGGGCAATCTGAATTTGCCGGGGAATTTCAATATTCCGGGTCTGTAAAGATGAAAGAACTGGGCATTAGTGCATTGGACAATTTAATCGATCAGCTTTCCCGCTTGCCGGGCATCGGGCGTAAAACGGCCCAGCGGCTGGCCCTTTTCATCTTAAAAAGCGAACCGGAATTTGCCGAAGAATTGGTCGATGCCATCGTAGCCTTAAAAGAAAATACCCATTTGTGCAAACGCTGTTTCAATTTGGCCGAAGACGAATTGTGCCCCGTCTGTTCCGACCCCACGCGCGACACGCGCAAAATTTGCGTGGTGGAAGACATCGTGGACGTGATGGCCATTGAAGAAACCCACACTTACCACGGTTTGTACCATGTTTTGGGCGGTGTCATTTCGCCTTTGGCCGGTGTTACGCCCGAGCAATTGCATATTGCGGAACTTATTCGGCGCGTTAAAGAAGAAGAGATCGACGAGGTTCTTCTGGCCATCAACCCCAGCACCGAGGGAGAAGCCACCATTATCTACATCAGCGAGCAACTGAAACCTTTTAACATCAAAATCACCCGTCTGGCCAGCGGCATTCCCCTGGGATCACACCTGGAATATCTGGACATGGCCACCATCGGCCGCGCCATTCAATCCCG
>CAZHIZ010000281.1:0-2762 GCA_964532875.1 uncultured Caldithrix sp.
AAAGACGGAAGAACAGGCCCGGTCACTCACCGTGAATTGCTCAGGGCGGGATGGGTTGGGTAATGGTTGAACGGTTGAATCGTTGAATAGGGCTGGCTTTGGCGGGCCTGCGGCGGTCTGTGTAAAAACCCACCCCCGCCCCTTCCTGCGAATGGCGCAGATTAGCGGAAATTACCGGAATTGTAATCCCGCCCTGAAGATTGCGGTTCTGGCTGAAAGGGGAATAGGAAATACGGATGCCGAGCATTGCAGTTGACAGCAATAAGGGGAAAATGTCTCCGCCTGGCGAAACCTTCCCTATGAGGGAAGGTGCCCGAGACGCAGAAAGTCGAGGGCGGAAGGGTACAAAAAAAGTAAAAAGAAAAGAAATGGGAGCGGTGACTCTGCGGTAATCCGCGGAATCTGCGCGAGAATCTGCCCTGACGGGTTGAATGGAGAATGGTTGAATCGTTGAATTGAAAATGACTCTACAGGTCTGGGTGCATTCTCGGAATCTGCGCTAAAAGCTATTTCCTGCAAATTGATGTGTCATTTCGAGGAGCCCCGATAGTCGGGACGACGAGAAATCCCCTTGTTATTTTGGGAAGAACTGGTAAAAGTTCGAAAATGATTTCTCTCCCTGCTTTGCGGGGACGAAATGACAGCCTTAATGGGAAAATCCACCACTGCCCCTTGCTGCCAATTTCGTACGGCGCCACGGCTTTAGTGCTCGTCCCGGATTAGTGAGAGCCAGCGGAATTGGTGATTCCATCCCATAGTGATAACATAGCAAAGCAACAGATGACGCGGTTCTCTCGATATGCCCCGCCTGCGGCGGGGCACTTGAGAACCGGATTGTGCCTCTTTTACCAATGCACCATTTACATTTCACTCTTAACACTTAACATCTTACTCTTATCCTTCTTGCCTTTTTCCCCAGTTTTGGCCTGATCCGTAACAGGAAAAGAGTACCATCGATTACCTTTTCTTTCACAAATTCTCCCGTTGGCAATAAGGGTGTTTTTTTATTATCTTCTCTCTCAAAATAAATATACGCTTTTTCTAATAAATTTAAAGGAGACCAAATGGCTGCGCAGACCAGTTTGACCATCGGCTATCAGGGAGAAAAAGGTGCCTATAGCGATCGGGCAATTGATGTACTTTACAATGGACAGGAAGTGAATAAAATCCCGTTTCGCACGTCGTACGAAGTGGTGGACGCACTGAAAAAGAAAAAAATTGATTTCGGATTGCTGCCGATCGAGAATTCAATTGTTGGCAATATTACACATACGTATGATTTGTTACTGGAAAATAAATTAACCATCGTAAAGGAAGTCGTCATTCCGATTCATCATGCACTCATTGCTCATCCTGAGGCTGATATTAAAAAAATAAAGAAAATTTATTCCCATCCGGCCGCGATTGCCCAATGTGAAGTGTTTTTACGCAAATTTACGATGAGTGATGTTTTGCCGACCTACGACACGGCCGGCAGTGTAAAAATGATTGCCGAACGGGGATTAAAAGATACGGCAGCCATTGCCAGTGCCGAAACAGCCAAAATATACGGCTTAAAGGTCTTTCAGAATAAAATTGAGGATTATCCCCATAATCAAACCCGATTTGTTTTGCTGGCCGCTGAACCGTTGCGTTTGGAACAAAACGAGTTTATGCCCTGCAAAACAACCATGGTGTTCGATACTTTAGATCAGCCCGGCATGCTGTACCAATGTCTGGGAGTTTTTGAAAAATTCAAAGTAAACATGACCCAATTGTCATCGCGGCCGCACAAAACCGAACCGTGGAAATATCATTTTTTCGTGGAAGTGGACGGGCACATAGAAGATGAAAATATTGCCGAGGCATTGGAGGAGATCAAAAAACTAACCGGATTTTTACATGTGTTCGGCTCTTATCCCAAATTCGAAGCCAGCGAAATAGAACCGGTAACCCGCAGGCCCAAAAAGAAGAAGGTATCGGGTCCGCTGTACAGCCGCCAATACAAATCGGAACCGACCATTGTGGAGGTAGGCGGGCATAAAATCGGCGAGGGCCATTTTGTGATGATCGCCGGGCCGTGCAGTGTGGAAGGCCGGCAACAGATGATTGAGACGGCAAAAATCGTTAAAGAACACGGGGCACATTTACTGCGCGGCGGGGCCTTTAAACCGCGTACCAGCCCGTACAGTTTTCAGGGGTTGGGCGAAGAAGGATTAAAGTTGCTGAAAGAAGCCGGTGAAATGTTCGATATGCCCACGGTGAGCGAGGTGCTTTCGGTGGAATATGTGGATTTAATGGCGCGCTATGTGGATATTTTGCAGATCGGTGCGCGCAATATGCAAAATTTTGCTTTATTGCGTGAAGTGGGCAAAGTGAATAAACCCATTTTACTTAAACGGGGCATGATGGCCACGATTAAGGAATTTTTATTATCGGCGGAATACATTTTAGCCCAGGGGAATTCTCAGGTTATCTTATGTGAGCGGGGCATCCGAACCTTTGAAACGGCTACACGCAACACTCTTGACATCAGTGCCATTCCCGTGTTGAAAGAACAAACGCATTTACCGGTTATTGTGGATCCCAGCCATGCCAGCGGCATCGATCGTTGGATTGAACCGCTTTCGTTAGCTGCCGTGGCAGCAGGAGCAGACGGTTTAATGGTAGAAGTGCATTTCAATCCGTCCGCGGCTTTAAGCGACGGCCCGCAGGCTTTAGATGAGCGGCAATTTGCGCACCTAATGGAGCGCATTCGGCACCTGCAATCCTTGTCATAAATG
>CAZHIZ010000282.1:0-2705 GCA_964532875.1 uncultured Caldithrix sp.
TGAGCCGTTGACGCTTTGAGCACCCCGATTACTCGGGATTGAGCTACAGGTGCATCCCAATCATTTTCGAGTTGGCAAATATAATAAGATTCGTCATTCGATGCAACCTAAATCTCCAGAGTTTCGATTTTTTCATAAGCCCGATCGACCAGCGCTTGTACATCCAAATGTTCTTCCACACGCAGAATATCGTTTAGTTTTGCACGCGTTTCGGGATGTTTGGGCATAAAGCGCGTACAGGCATCGTCATGAGGCCGTGCCGAAATTTCATAAGTGCCAATTTTTCTGGCCAAATCAATAATTTCATTCTTATCCATGGCAATAAGTGGACGTAAAACGGGCAAGTTGGCCACCTGTTCGATAGCTGCCAGATTCTCCAATGTTTGCGAGGCCACCTGACCCAGCGATTCACCGGTAATAATGGCCTTAAGCCCGTGCTTACGCGCCACTTTTTCGGCAATACGCATCATGAAACGACGATACAAAATCACCCGATATTTTTCCGGACAATTGAGCACAATTTCTTCCTGCGTTTCGGCAAAAGGAACCATGTACAATTTTCCGCTAAATTGGAATTGATTTAAAATTTTAGCCAGTTCGATTACTTTTTCCTGAGAAAATTTATTGGTGTAAGGATATGAATGAAAATGAATAAACGAACTTTTTGCTCCCCGTTTTAAGGCAAGATACGCTGCAATCGGCGAATCGAATCCGCCTGAAAGCAAAGTGAGCACTTTACCGCTGGCACTTACCGGCAGTCCGCCGGGGCCAGGAAAACGATCCGCGAAAACCAATGCCGTATCACGCATAATTTCGATGTAGCAAGTAATTTCGGGATGCGTCAAATCCACCTTCTTACCCGTCTCTTCCACAATCTTTGCACCCACCCGTATGTTAATCTCCTGCGAGTTAAGCGGAAAGGATTTTTCGGCGCGACGGGCTCGAACGGCAAAACGCGTTTCTTTTCGCGGACGCATCAAATCCAATGCGGCCTGTTCGATCGCTTCCATCTCCAACGGAACGGAAAGCACCGGCGAAAAATTGGCCAATCCGAATACGCGTTGTAAAGCCGATTTCACATCATCTGCAGCTACCTCTTGCCCGAAAGTGATTAAAAAGCGCTTTTGTTCCTTCTTAATCGAGAATCGGACATGCGGCAAATAACGCTGCAAACTTTTGCGCATATTGGTTTCCAGAATGCGCTCGAAATAAACCCGATTCCCCTTTTTTAAACCGATTTCGCTGTAATGACACAAAAAAACACGACTCATGAAATCTCTCTCACTTTTTTAACGGCCATAACCAGTTGTTCCAATAAATAATCAACTTCATCCTGGGTGGTAAAACGTCCCAAACTAATGCGAATGGTTCCGCCCTGCAGGGCGGCCGGCACCCCGATGGCTTGCAAAATGCGACTCTTAATCACTTTACCGCTCGAACAAGCCGAACCGGTCGAAAGGGCAATTCCCCGCTTGTCCAAAGAAATGGCCAGTAATTCCCCGTTTACTTTCTCAAAAGAAACATTTAAAATATGCGGGATGCCTTCGGACGGACTATTGAGACGCATGCCTTCAATATTTTTTTGTAAATAGGAAATAATTTTCTCCCGAAAATCGAGCACACGCTGCCACTCTTTTTGGTGATTCTGCACATAAATTTGCAAAGCTTTTTGGAAAGCAACAATACCCGGCACATTGACTGTGGAAGAACGCAAACCGTTTTCGTGCCCCCCGCCGTGTAATAACGGTTCAATTTTCAGGCCGTCTCTGATAAACAACAAACCGACTCCCAAAGGGCCGTAAATTTTGTGAGCGGAGGCTGTTAAAAAATCGATAGCAGCTTCATGAACATTCAAAGGCATTTTGGCAAATCCCTGTACGGCATCACAATGGAAGAATACCCCTTGCGCCCGACAGATCTTTCCGATTTCCTGAATTGGCTGAATGGTTCCCAATTCGTTATTCACCCACATCACCGAGACAAGCAGCGTATCGGGCCTGAGCCGTTTTTTAATCTCATCGGGATCAACCCGTCCCTGCCCATCAACCGGAACAACTTCAACTTTTAGGCCGAAATCTTGCAGAACATGCGCTGTTTTGTAGACCGAGGCGTGCTCCACAGCGCTGATCAGTAAATGCTTTTTGTCCGGATAATGGCGGGCCAATCCCTTTAAAACGGTATTATTGCTTTCCGTGGCCGAAGCGGTAAAAATAATTTCGGAAGATTGTGCGCCGATTTTTTGGGCGAAAAAAAGGCGCGATTCATCCAAATGGAATTTCATATCGCGAGCAAAAGCATGGATTCCCGCCGAATTGCCGTAGTGTTCCGCATAGAATGTGCGGAGTGTTTCCAGCACCTGAGGATCTAAAGGCGTATTCGCCGTATAATCGAAATAATATTTTTTTCTATTCACGTTCACCCCCCTGTTTAACTTTAGCTTACGTGAATTTCGTAAGAAACGCCCAAAGGGACAAATAAATTTCGGGTTCCACTTTGCTTTTTGGCAAAAAAAGTTTGGCTGGATGGGAAAGGGCATTGAGTTGAATGATTGAAGAAGAAACGGCTAAATGGAGCCGGATACTGACGAACTGGCTTGATGTGTCATTCGGAGGAGTCTCGATAATCGGGACCACGAGGAATTCCTTTGTTATTCCAGGCGCTTGCTGCCTAAAGCTTGGAGGGGATTCTTCGCTACGCTCAGAATG
>CAZHIZ010000283.1:0-2647 GCA_964532875.1 uncultured Caldithrix sp.
CAAAAACGCAAATTATTCTTGCAACCCGATCGCAGAAACCGGCAAAGGATGGCCAGGAACGGATTGTTGCTCAAATTACGATTCAAAATTACACGGAAGCATTAGACCAATATCTGTTAAAAAACAGTTTGCAATTTAAGGATACGGGCAAAATGAAATTTGCTCTTGAATTAACCATTATTCGCTTTATCTTAGACGAATACCGAATTCAGCACAAATTGATCGAGGATCGGTCTTCCTTGATCTTGTCATTGAGTTTTACCAGTACCTAACAACCTCAGGGGGCTTAATGAAATCCAGAATCTTGATTGTGGATGATGAGCAGGATGCGCTTGATTTGATGAAAGAGGTTTTCGAAACCAAAGGCTACATTCCTATTACGGCCACATACGGACTTGATGCTTTAACTATCCTTAAACAGCAAGAACCGGGTAACTTTTTGACGGATATTAGCATGACCGAAATGGACGGCATGGAATTACTACGGATTCTCACTAAAGAATATCCGCACATCCCTGTAATTATGGTGACTGCCCACGGTACCATCGAAACCGCAGTCGATGCCATGAAGATGGGCGCCAAAGATTACATACTCAAACCCATTCGCCTGGATGAAATTTTAGCCAAAGTTGAACGCATCACGCAATTAAGTTCGCTGATCAAAGAAAACGAATATTTGCTGAGCAAGCTGAAACAGACCTACGACTTCACTAATATGGTCGGCAAAACGGAGAAAATACGCCGTCTGTTTGAATTGGTCAAAGACGTGGCTGCGACCAATACAACCGTATTAATCGAAGGCGAAAGTGGAGTGGGCAAAGAATTGATTGCCAATGCCATTCATTACAACAGCCCCCGCGCCAAACGACCTTTTGTTAAGATTAACTGCGGTGTGCTGGCCGAAAGCTTACTGGAAAGTGAATTGTTCGGCCATGTACGCGGTGCTTTTACCGGTGCTATTCGCGATAAGATTGGCCGTTTTGAGATGGCCAACGGCGGTACCCTGTTTTTGGATGAAATCGGCGATATTTCATTAAACATGCAACTAAAATTATTACGCGTATTACAAGAAGGTGAATTCGAACGCGTCGGCGGTACAGAAACCATTAAAGTCGATGTACGCATTATTGCCGCCACGAATAAAGATCTAAAAAAAGCCATTAAAGAAGGTACGTTTCGCCAGGATTTGTACTATCGCTTGAATGTCATACCGGTTCATGTACCGCCGTTACGTGAACGGCGTGAGGACATTAAATATTTAACCTACCATTTCATCGAAAAATTCAACAAGATTTACGGTAAACATATTAGCGAAATTGCCCCCGAGGCCATGCGCATTTTAGAGAATTACGATTATCCGGGCAATATCCGTGAACTGGAGAACCTGATCGAGCGCATCATCGTATTAAGCAAAAATGACGTGATTGGTGTGGAAGATTTACCGGAGAATGTACGCAATTACGTAGGCGAAGCCTTTGGTGATGAAATCGACTTTTCCAAAGGATTTAACAAATTGGTAGAAGACTACGAAAAGAATTTGATTATTAAAGCCCTGGAGAAGAATAACTTCAATCAGGTTCAAACAGCTAAAATGCTCAATATGAATCGCAGTACGCTCATTTCCAAATTAAAGAAATATCAGATTTCCTGATGCCGTAAGTTCGCAAATGTATTTTGTTTAACAGGTTAGAATTCGCGGTTTTCATTTGCCCGCTGCAGAGGAAAAGTGTGCTTCATTTTTAATATCCCAACCGTTTTAATTTGCGCTCGTCATGGCGCCATTTTTCATTCACCTTCACACGCAATTCCAAAAAAACGGGGCGCTCCAAAAACGCTTCGATTTCTTTACGCGCCGCTTCTCCGATCTTCTTTAAAGCTTCTCCCTTTTTACCAATGATAATGCCTTTTTGCGAATGGCGCTCCACATAAATAATCGCGTAAATGTAATCCTTTTGTGAAGGACGCTCTTTGAATTCCTCCACAACAACTTCCGTCGAGTAGGGAATTTCCTGATAAAATTTTTCGAAGATTTTTTCCCGGATTATTTCCGCCACAAAAAAGCGCTCCGGTTGATCGCTTAAAATATCCGGCGGATAAAACGGCGGATGAAAAGGCAAACGCGCCTCAATGGCCTTTTCCACTTCGTCCGTCCCTTCGCCATTCAAGGCCGAAATGGGAATTATTTCTTCAAAAGGATAAAAATTGTTGTACAAATCGATAAGCGGTAGCAAGTCTTGCTTGTTCATTAAGTCCACTTTGTTTAAGAGCAGAATCACCGGTTTTTTCGCAGGATTCAAGGCCGGCAAATCGATTTCAACGGGATGGTGACGCCTTGTCGAATCCACAATCAATAACAGCAAATCGGCATCGTCCAGAGCGGAATACACCTGTTCCATCATTCGTGCCTGTAATTTGTATTTGGGTCTTAACAAACCGGGCGTATCCAAAAAAACGGCCTGAAAGGTGTCCCTGTTCAAAATCCCGGGAATTTTACGTCGCGTGGTTTGCGGCTTGTCCGAGATAATGGATAACTTAACATTCAACAAACTATTCAGCAGGGTGGATTTACCTGCATTGGGCAATCCGATAATGGCCACATAGCCCGCTTTAAAATTTTCCGGAACGGTTTCGATATTCATTATTTAAA
>CAZHIZ010000284.1:0-2598 GCA_964532875.1 uncultured Caldithrix sp.
CCCGCCGCAGGCGGGACGTATCGAGAGAACCGCGGTGCCGTTGCCTCGATACGTTTCCCCGCTGCAAGCGGGCTCACTCGGCAACCGGTTAGCAACAGCCGCAGGAATTGGTCTTCATTACCGGGGATAAATCCGCAATCTTTTGCGGTAGCTCTTTGCTCCACAAGCTTAAGCTCGTGGCAATGCAACCATTTAACTGTTTACTATTTAACTCAATTCCTCGGTTGCCTCGATACATCGCCACCATGGGGAAGCCGATACTTAAAATTGTGGCACAATTGACAACCTTTTACCGTTTAATAAATCAAAGATTCAAGTAGAGCAAGGGATGGAAAAATTCAAATTAGTTGCACCTTACGAGCCAAAAGGGGATCAGCCGCAGGCCATTAAAGAGTTAGTGGAAGGACTGCGTCGGGGCGAACGTTTTCAAACGCTTTTAGGCGTTACGGGCAGCGGGAAGACCTTTACCATGGCCAATGTAATCGCTCAGGTTAATAAACCCACGCTTATTATTTCGCACAATAAAACGCTGGCCGCCCAGTTGTACGGCGAGTTCAAAGGCTTTTTCCCCGAAAACGCCGTAGAATATTTTATCAGTTACTACGATTACTATCAACCCGAGGCCTACATCCCCAGTACGGATACCTACATCGAAAAAGATTCGTCCATTAACGATGAAATCGACCGTTTGCGTTTGAAGGCCACCAGTTCGCTACTTTCGCGGCGCGACGTGATTGTGGTGGCCAGTGTCAGTTGCATTTACGGTATCGGTTCGCCGGAAGATTATCTCAGCATGTTGGTCATTGTCAAGAAAGGCGATTTTTTCGACCGACAGGAATTGCTGATGAAATTGGTGGACATTCAATACGGTCGCAACGATTTCGATTTTCAGCGCGGCACCTTTCGCATTCGCGGCGATATTATCGATGTTTTTCCCGCTTACGAAGAGTTTGCCTATCGAATCGAATTTTTCGGCAACGAAGTGGATTCCATTAAAATCATTGACCCTTTAACCGGGCGAACCATCGAATCCGTAGGCCAGGCCGTTATTTTTCCGGCCAAACATTTTGTGACACCAACGGAAAAATTGCAGCGGGCCATGGAATCCATTCGTCGGGAGTTAAAGGAACGCCTGAAAGAGTTGCGCGCGCAAAACAAGCTGCTGGAAGCCCAACGTCTGGAAATGCGCACCAATTTCGATCTGGAAATGATGCAGGAAATCGGTTACTGTTCCGGCATTGAAAATTATTCGCGTCACCTTTCGGGACGGCCGCCGGGCATGCCGCCTTACACGTTAATGGATTTCTTTCCAAACGATTTCCTGCTCATCATCGACGAATCGCATCAAACCATTCCGCAAATCCGGGCCATGTACAACGGGGATCGTTCACGAAAAGAAACCCTGGTGGAATACGGCTTTCGCTTGCCCAGCGCGCTGGACAACCGACCGCTGAAATTCGATGAATTTGAACAAAAAATCAATCAGGTGATATTTGTTTCCGCCACACCGGCCGATTATGAATTGCAAAAATCCAAAGGCGTATTTGTGGAACAGGTTATTCGTCCGACCGGCCTGCTTGATCCGGAAATCGAGGTGCGGCCGGTTGCTACGCAAATTGACGATTTGATTCACGAGGTCAAAGAACGCGTTAAAAAAGGCGAGCGTACTTTAGTAACCACCTTGACCAAGCGCATGGCCGAAGATTTAACGGATTATCTACAAGCGGCCGGTATTCGTGTGCGCTATTTGCATTCCGAAATTGATGCGTTGGAGCGGGTGGGCATTCTACGCGATTTGCGTTTGGCGGAGTTCGATGTTTTGGTGGGGGTTAATTTGCTGCGTGAAGGATTGGATTTACCGGAGGTCTCTTTAGTTGCTGTCTTGGATGCCGACAAAGAAGGTTTTTTGCGTTCCTACGTATCGTTGATGCAAACGGCCGGTCGTGCCGCCCGGAATGTGGGAGGCAAGGTAATTTTTTACGCCGATCGCATCACCGATTCCATGCGCAAGACCATGGACGAATCCAATCGTCGGCGCAAGAAACAGATGGCCTACAATAAAAAGATGGGCATTACGCCGCAAACCATTCTAAAGACGGCCGAAGAAATTTTGCGTACCACCGCCGTGGCCGATGTGCGCAAGCAGTTACCCAAGGCGGTTGCCGAACCCGAAGTGCACTATGGCGATGCGTTGAGTCGCGAGGAACTGATCGAACGTTTGACCAAGGAGATGCAAATTGCCGCGGCCAATCTGGAATTCGAGCGGGCGGCTATTTTGCGCGATGAAATCAAGCGCATTAAAAAACTGCGCAAAGGGCAGAAATGATGGTCCGTTTTTGTTAAGAGAAAAGAGTAAAAGGGTAAATGGTACTTTATTAAAAGCGGCACCACTCGGTTCTCGAGTGTTTTCCGTCTGAGCCGGAGAGCGTATCGAGAGGACCGTGTCCCTGTTGCCGGATTTGCAATTCGTCAGTAGCCGAATCTTCGATGCATTGATAAAAGCGGCACCACTCGGTTCTCGAGTGTCCCGCCGCAGGCGGGACGTATCGAGAGAACCGTGTCGCCGTTGCCTCGATACACCCCCGCTTCCAGCGGGGG
>CAZHIZ010000285.1:0-2534 GCA_964532875.1 uncultured Caldithrix sp.
TTCGAACCCCTGCGAAGAAGCGTACAAAGATTTGTGGACAAACGCTTTTTTCGCGTGCGCTACGACTATCGCCTGGCCCAACGCGCCTTTACGCAACGCATGGAACGCTGTGTGGATGTTGCTTCTTTAATCGTTTTTATTGTGGAACGAGTGCAGGCCTTAATGCAAGCCCAAAGCGTAGAATTTTATTTTAAGAAGGCCAACGGCGGCTGGCAAAAAAGCGCTGCCGCACAAACGGAAGGCGCAGTGGATGAAACGTTTTTACGCCGTTTGCAATCATTGGAACAAAAGACCCTGGCACCTGTGCTTGCCGTCGGACATTTTGTAGAGCCGGGTGTGCCGTTTGCCCCCATTGATGTACCGTTTGCTAAGCCGAAAGAGATGGTGCTTGTTTTGCCCGTGCGTTTGCAAAATGCGCAAATCGCAGGATTTTTGGTTCTGGGCAAGAAGAAATCGGATGCACTTTACAGCCGCGAAGACATCGATTTGCTCAAGACCGTGGTGCAACAGACGGCTTTTACGTTCGATCGCATCCGCTTGCAGCAAGATTTACTTTTACAGCACGCCGAAGCCAAACGTTTGGACGAACTGAACCGCTTGAAATCTTATTTTGTGTCCGCTGTTTCGCACGATTTGCAAACGCCGTTAACCTCCATTCGCTTATTTGCCGAATTGCTGCAAAACGATCCCGATCTTCCGCTGTCCGATCGGCAAGAATACCTGGAGATTATTCAGGGAGAAAGCGAGCGTCTGTCCCGGCTGATCCGCAACGTACTGGATTTCTCCCGTCTGGAACGCGGTGTCAAAACATACGACATGAAGCCAATCGATGTGCGCGCAGTGGTGCAATCCGTTTGGCGTTCCATGAAGTACCAGTTAAAGCAACACCACTTTGAAACGGTGCTAAAAGTGCCCGATCATGAAATCATCGTGGAAGCCGATGGCGACGCTTTGGCTGAGGCTCTGGAAAATTTGGTCGCCAATGCCATTAAATATTCACCCGAAGAAAAATACCTGCGCCTTTCTTTACGGGCAACGCCTTCGGGCGCCGTTTTGGAAGTTGAGGATAGGGGAGTGGGAATTGCCCCGGACAAAAGGGATAAGATTTTCGAGATGTATTTTCGCGATGATGCGGTTCGCACGCAGGTTAAAGGCGGTGTGGGATTGGGGTTAAATTTGGTCAAGCATATTGTGCAGGCTCACGGCGGTCGAATTGAAGTGCATGGCGAACCGGGTAAAGGCAGCACATTTGTCGTGATTTTGCCACGGAAACAAAAAAAATCCCATCGTGGACAATCTCCCAAGCCGCTGCGACCGGACCCCAAAAAAGACTGGGTGGATCGGCAAAGGGCAGGTGTTAAAAAGTCGAAAGGGAAGGAAAAATAAGATGCAACGCATTCTCATCATCGAAGACGATCCGGCCATCTTAAAAGGGCTCTCCATTGCGCTGAAAAACGTGCCGTACGAAGTACAAACGGCGGACAACGGGCTTGACGGCTTTGAAAAAGCGGTCCACGGTAATTATGATTTGATCGTTTTGGATTTGATGCTGCCCGGCAAAAACGGTCAGGATATTTGTCGGGAATTGCGCCAGAGGGGGGATGAAACGCCAATTATTATGTTAACCAGTAAAAAGGAAGAGATCGACAAAGTTGTGGGCCTGGAGTTGGGTGCGGATGATTACGTGACCAAGCCTTTCGGATTGCAGGAATTATTGGCCCGCATTAAGGCGGTTTTGCGTCGCAGCAAACAGCTAACGACAATGCCGGATGTGCTGCGCCTTGGTGAGACGGAAATCGATTTTAAGAAAATGATGGCCGTTAAAGGCGGTCGGCCCTTAAAATTGACGGCCCGGGAATTCGAATTGTTGCGCTTTATGGCCATGCACCTGCAAGAAGTGGTAACGCGCGAGATGTTGCTTGATGAAGTGTGGGGCTACGATGCGTTTCCCACAACGCGAACGATCGACACCTTTATTTTGAACCTGCGGAAAAAGATCGAAGACGATCCCTCGCATCCCCAACATCTGATCACGGTTCATAAAATGGGCTATCGGCTTGTGCCGTAAACAATCCTTATTCCTGCTGCCGTTATCCGGTTACTTGAGCAAACTTTTGACATTTTCTTGACAACTTTTTGACAAAAGCATGACAGGATAATTATTGGCATTCTTTATCTTTGGCCCTGTTGGGTTGGTTGAATAGAAAATGGTTGAATCGTTGAATAGGAAATGGTTCGTCGAAGATGGAAAGGGTACAAAGATGACAAAAGAAAAAAGAAAAATGAAAAAATGGGGGCTGTGATTCTGCGTTAATCTGCGGGATCAGCGCGAGAATCTGCCCTGACGGGTTGGTTAAATAGAAAATGGTTGAATCGTTGAATGGGAAGTACGTATGCCCAACCATCGCAATTAACAGCAGGAAGGGCAAATGTCTCCGTCTGGCGAAACCTTCCCTATGAGGGAAGGTGCCCGAGACGTGAAGCGTCGAGGGCGGAAGGGTGCAAAAAGGAAATTAGTTGAACGGTTGAATGGT
>CAZHIZ010000286.1:0-2532 GCA_964532875.1 uncultured Caldithrix sp.
TGCAGGTGCACATCGATGTCAACCGTGTGGCCACGATCAGCCCGCCGGATTCCAACTGGAATGGCAGCGAGACGATCACCTTTACGGCTACGGATCCCGGCGGATTGTCCGACGCCGATAGTGCCGTTTTTACGGTGCGCCCCGTTAACGATGCCCCGAAAATTTTAAAACCGCTACCTGTTCTGAATTTTCAGGAGGACGATTCTCTGTTCATCAGCCGACGTTCCTGGTTTCCTTACGTGAATGATGCCGAAACGCCGGACAGTTTGTTGCATTATCAAATCGGCAACGGCAAGCAGGTGCGTGTACGGGTTGTGGGCGAGGGTTGGCAACTCAGCGCTCCGCCGGATTGGTTCGGTAGCGATTCTTTGATTTTACGCGTAAGCGACCAATCCTTATCCGATAGCGCCTTGTTTACGGTGCAGGTAACTGCGGTAAATGATGCGCCGCAGATTTTGGGCCTCCCGGATAGTGCAGTCTTTAATAAAAACGATACGCTGCAACTCACCTTAAATGCACGTGATGTGGACGATCCAATCGATTCCTTGAGCTGGCATTTTGCCGTCAGCGATAGTGCCTTGCATTGGCAATTCGATTCTGGGCATCTTCTGTTGCGTCTGTTTACGACGCATTTCGTGGGCTATGCGCAGTTGTTTGTGCATTTGGAAGATACGCACGGGGCGTTGGATCGTGACACCTGCCGAATCCACGTTAAAGATACGGGCACCGGTTTGAGTGACGGGTTGAATTTGAATGCGCGCCAATATGAGCTGGGCCAAAACTATCCCAATCCTTTTAATCCGGTCACAACCGTGCCCTTCGTTTTAAAAGAAAGCGGCCGCGTGTTTTTGGATCTGTTTTCCGTGGACGGCCGGCGCACGCCCGTTTTCCGGGCGGATCATGTCGCGGCCGGGGCGCATCGAATTACGGTTAACGGCGGGAATCTTGCGTCGGGAATTTATTTCTATCGTCTGTTAATATTCAAAAACGGTCGTCTGGTTTTTCGCCAGGTACGCAAAATGATTTTGCTGAAATAAAACGACGAATTTTGTTGCATTCGGGGAAGTCAAATTGTTTTTTTAAGATTGAGTGCCCTGGGGTCGGAACAACCTTTCACAAAACCAGCGGCAAGTAAAAAGGAGTAAAAATGACATCCAGATCGGTTTTGATTACAGGATGTTCTTCGGGCATCGGCTATGCTCTGGCAATGGAATTTAAGCGACGCGGTTGGCAGGTTATTGTCACGGCACGCCGACCGGAGGCCTTGCAGGAACTGATCAAACAGAATTTTATTACAGAAAAACTGGACGTGACCTCGTTCGACGAGGTGGCTGAGGTTTGCCGGAAAATTAGGAGTGCGCACGGAGCCCTGGATATGGTGATCAACAATGCCGGCTACGGTTTGATTGCCCCCATTATGGAAATTCCGCCGGAAGAAATGCTAAAGCAATTGCAAACCAATACGGTAGCCCCGCTGGAAATTGCCCGCCGTTGCGCTGCCGCCATGAAGGAAAAAGGTCACGGGACCATTGTCAATATCGGCAGTGTCTCCGGTATTTTAACCACGCCGTTTTCTGGTGCGTATTGTGCTTCCAAAGCGGCGCTGCACGCCATTTCCGATGCCCTGCGCATGGAGCTGGCCCCGTTTGGCATCAAGGTGGTTACCGTCCAACCCGGAGGCGTACAATCGGCTTTTGCGGCCCATGCCGCCAGAAAGTTAGAGACATTGTTTCCAGAGCGCTCCTGGTATCAACCCATTCGCCAATTCGTTTCGGATCGTGTGCATGCCTCTCAGGAAAAGGCCATGCCTGCCCAAGAATTTGCGCGGAAATTGGTCACGGAACTTGAAAAGCCGGATCCCAAGCCTATCATCCGTCTGGGGAGCAAAAGCAAGTTGTTACCATTTTTGAAATGGGCTTTACCGGTTTCTTTCTCGGATCGGATTCTCATGAAAAAATTCGGTTTGCGGGAATTGGAAGAGCGGCTTAAAGGCAAAAGGGAAGGGCTTTGAGAAATGGGCACCGGCCCGGCGTTGGCCGGCCTGCTTATTGGCTGACTCTGCGGCGATCTGTGTAAAACCCGTCTCCGCCCCTCCCTGCGAATGGCGAATTTGGTTGATTAGGTGAATGGAAAATAGTTGAATGGGAAAATAGGGGAAGTGCTCATTCGCAAGTGTTTCCGCTCTCTTTCTGATCAAATTGACACAAGATGAGCCGGACAATCACGATCAACCAGAATAATGGGCAAATTACATCGTCCTTCTTTTCCTTCCCTGTGAGGGAAGGTGCCCGAGACACAAAGTGTCGAGGGCGGAAGGGTAAAAAAGGGAGAATGACAAAAGACAAAAGAAAAAAGAAAAAATTTTAACTTATCCATCCCTAAATCCCTTCCTAATCCAATATCGGCGCGAAAATAATGTCTCCCCCGAATGGGGCGGTTTCTTCCGTACGTGCGTGTCCGGGAATCTCCTTCTTGTTCTCATCCATTTGGCCTGAAAACCCGACGGAAATTCCTGCCACCAATGGATGTGTT
>CAZHIZ010000287.1:0-2464 GCA_964532875.1 uncultured Caldithrix sp.
ACAGATCACGGCCGGAAGCCGCTTTAGCGCCATTGCTTTTTGCGACCGCGTATTTTTACCTGTCGGGCGGGAATTGTTTGGGCTTCGGAAATGTTATCAAAGGCAAAGGCGTAAAATCAAAGATAGGAAAAACGGATGTCCGAAGTACGCAACAAAATAAATCAAAATATTCCGGAAATTCTCCGCAAATACAAAAACATTGCTGTGGTCGGCATTTCTACCAAACCCTACCGGGACAGTTACACGGTGAGCCGCGTGCTTTTGGATCACGGCTATCGGATTTTCCCGGTTAATCCCAATTACGAAGAAGTGCTGGGATTAAAATGTTATGCTTCTTTAAAAGATATTCCCGAACCCGTGGAAATTGTCGATATCTTTCGACGTCCCGATCAGGTTCCTGCCGTGGTTGACGAAGCCATCGCCATCGGAGCCAAAGTCGTATGGATGCAGTTGGGGGCAGAAAACACGGAAGCCGCCCAAAAAGCCTTGCAAGCCGGCTTGCAGGTGGTCATGGAGCGCTGCATTAAAGTGGAAGTTCTGCGCTTAATGTATTAAAATCGTGCAAAAACGGATGGACTCACCATGGCCGAAACTTCAAAATCTCAGATTCGTCTGCACATCGGGACATCCGGTTGGTCTTACCGCGACTGGCGAGCGGTGTTTTACCCGCAAAATGCAACGGCGAATACGTATCTGAATTACTACGCGCAGCATTTCCGAACGGTTGAGGTCGATTCCACATTTTACGGCATTCCGCGACCTTCCACCGTCGAAAATTGGTTTCGGCAAACACCGGATGATTTCGTTTTCACGCTTAAAGTCCCCAAAATGATTACCCATGAAAAACGGTTGCAACACTGCGAGGACGAATGGCAACGTTTTTTGCAAATCGTTTCCTTGCTGCATCACAAAGCGGGCCCGCTCATTTTACAATTCGATTACAAATTTGAATTCAAACCGTTTTTTCCTATTTTGGAAAAGTTCCTGCGGGATCATCACGGCGATCGGCGTTTGGCCGTGGAAATTCGGCATCGAAGTTGGCATCAGGAGCCGTTTTACGAAATGCTAAGTCGGTACCAAACGGCTTTGGTTTTGAACGATCTGTATTACATGCCGCGCCTTGTGCGTTTAACGAGCGATTTTACCGTGGTGCGCCTTTTGGGCAACCGCAAACAAATTCCCGACGATTTCTCCCGGGTGCGTATCGAACGCGGTGCGGATTTGCAGTGGTGGGCCGGTCAAATTCGAAACTTTTTACAACGCAATTTGGAAGTGTACGTTTATTCCAATAATCGCTATCAGGGGCATGCCCCGGCTACCGTGGGGACGCTTTTACGTTTAATTCAGGAGAACGGACCATGAAACGTTTGCTTTTCTTTCTGTTTTCGGTTTCAATGATGCTCGGGGCCTGCCGGACACAATCTACGGCAAAAGTACGGGTCGGGCTGGACCGCGTAGGGGAATACCGGCAACTTTTTGCCGGAAAGCACCTGGGCATTATTGCCAACCACACGGCTTACGACAGTCGGGGCGTTTTTATTGTCGACGTGTTTCGCCAAATGCCACAGGTTAAGATCAGCGCTCTGTTCGGCCCGGAACACGGTTTTCGCGGCAGCCATTCCGCCGGAGTCAAAGTGGAAGAGCGCGATGCCTTTTTGGACAGTATTCCCATTTACAGCTTGTACGGCAAAACCTTAAAACCCACCCCGCAAATGTTAAAAAACGTAGACATGCTGGTCTTCGATATTCAGGATATCGGCGCCCGTTTTTACACCTACATCTGGACCATGGCTTTGGCCATGGAAGCGGCAGCCGAGCAGCACATTCCCTTTGTCGTTTTGGATCGGCCTAATCCCATTAACGGAGTGCAGGTGGAAGGAGCGGTTCTGGACACGGCCTTTGCTTCGTTTGTGGGTCTTTTTCCCATCCCCGTGCGCCACGGGATGACCGTGGGGGAATTAGCCCGCCTGTTTAACGGAGAAGGTTGGCTAAAGAACGGAGTGCGGGCCCAACTAACTGTCATTCCAATGAAAGGCTGGAAACGTTCCGAATGGTTCGACCAAACCGGCTTACAATTCATTCCGCCTTCACCCAACATGCCGAACTTAGCCACGGCCACGGTTTACCCCGGGCTTTGTTTGCTCGAAGGAACCAATGTTTCCGAAGGACGGGGCACGGCCAGCCCCTTTTTACAATTCGGTGCCCCTTGGATTAACGCCGATTCTCTGCGAACGCGTTTGAATGCGTTCCGCCTGCCCGGCGTGCGTTTCCGGACGGTTCGTTTTACCCCGCGCTCTTTACCGGGCAAAGCCCTTCATCCCAAATATCAAGATCAAACCTGTAACGGTTTACGCCTTAAAGTCAATGATCGCAATCGCTTTAAACCCTTTTTAACCGGTGTGCGCATCGTGCAGGCTATTCATGATTTGTATCCGCAAAAAATGCGCTGGCGGGCCAAACATTT
>CAZHIZ010000288.1:0-2389 GCA_964532875.1 uncultured Caldithrix sp.
GGGAAAATGCGCAAAAAATTTCCCTGCTTCATGCTCTCTTCGGGCACTATCGGTGGTAACAACTCGTATTCATTCCCGAACTCCTGCAAAAAACTTTCGATCACATTTTCATTTTCGAAATAGTCGATGGTACAGGTGCTGTAAACGATCAGGCCGCCGGATTTCAACTGTTTGTGGGCGGCACGTAACAAATCCAATTGAATTTTGGAGAACTCAACGATTTCCCGAAAACTGCGGCGCCATTTGATATCCGGGTGTTTGCGAATCACCCCCAAACCGCTGCAGGGCGCATCGATTAAAATTTGATCGAACCTGTTTTTGAAAGGCAGCTTTCGTCCGTCGGCCGCCACATAATGCCCTCCGTCCAACATCAGGTTTTGTACATTTTGCTTCACCTTTTTCAAACGTGCGGCATCCGCATCCGCGGCGATGAGTCGGGCCTGCTCGCCCGCCGCCTTCAAAGCCTGAATGTACTTCCCGCCGGGGGCGGCGCACATATCCAGATAGTCGATGCCGGCTTTCAAATCCAATTGGCGAATGACCAGAGCCGCACTTTCGTCCTGCACCAGGCAATAGCCCTTCTCGAACCAGCGCTGGCGTAAAAACGGCTGGATATCTTTCACGCGAATCACTTCGTCATCCCACTCCGTTTCCGCGAAAGGCACCTTTTCCGAAAGCAGCAGGCGCTTGAATTTTTTAACGCTTATTTTATTCGTATTAATGCGGATATCAAAATCGGGCGGTTCGTTTAAGGAAGCGCACAGGGCTTCGGTTTCGCGGGCACCCCAAAAGCCGATCCAGCGTTTGACCATCCATTCCGGAAACGAATATTGCACACTGATGCGCTGCACGGTATCCTTAATTTGCACGGCCGGATCGAGTTCTTCTTTGCGCCGTAAATAGGAGCGCAACAAAGCGTTTAATATTTTAGCCTGTGTGGGATTGAGTTTCTTTTTGGCCAGATTCACATATTCGTTCAACGTGGCATGAGCCGGAATGGCCGACAGAAAGATCAGTTCGTACAATCCTAAGCGCAGCAGAACCCGGAATTTAAACAACAGTTTTTTGTAGCGCCCTTTGTACAATTGCTGACCGATCCAATTTAAATACAGGCGGTGGCGCACCACACCCGAAACCAAATTCTTAAACAGGCGCCGCTCACGGGCAGACATGGGATTGGCCTGTAAAGCACGCTCACTGATGTCATCCAGGCGCCCCAGGGTTTTTTCGAATTTAAACAAGGCCTCGTAGGCCACAGCCCGCGCCGATTTACTTTTTTGATTTTGCTTCATTTCCGAATGCTTCTGTTTTTAAATTATCCGTATTAAATCATTAAAACATTAGAATAAAAAATGCGGCTAAAGATACGAAGAAGCGGGCAAAATGCCAAATTTCGCAAACCGAATTAAAGTCATTTGCAAAACAAAGTAAATTTATTAAGAGTGCCGGCGAATGAAAAAGCCGGGTTTATGCTCTTTTCAGTTAAATATTAGTAAGGGGGTGCGCTTTGGAAAGCGAACGCTTTTATCCGGAATTTTTAAAACCACGTTTTGTACAACTCCGCGCGTCGATGCCGCAGGAATAATTGTTTGGCCGGCGATGCGTCAATTCGATCAAGATCAATATCCGCAAACAAAATGCTTTCCTGCCCCATGGGAGCCCGCGCGATAATCTGCCCGAAAGGATCACTGACAAACGATCCCCCGGAAAATTCCAAAGCGTCCTCCCGCCCGACCCGATTGCACAGGGCCGTAAAGTAACCGTTTTGAAAAGAGGCCACACGCACTTCCGCTTCGTACAGCCCTTCCGGCCATTCGCCCAAGGCACCGGCCTGCGGAATAAATACGATCTGGGCGCCCTTTAAGGCTAAAGAACGCATGTATTCCGGGTAGTGCCGATCGTAACAAATGGCCACGCCGATTTTGCCGAAGGCCGTTTGGTACACAGGGGCGCCCGTATCACCGGGATCATAATAATCCTGTTCGTAAAATCCTTCATATTGCGTAATGTGCATCATGCGCGTAACGCCCAGGATGCTGCCGTCGGCATCGATAAGCGGTGCACTGTCGTAGGCTTGTTGCCCGGCCCTTTCGAAAAGATTTAACACAAAAACCACGCCCAGCTCTTTGGCCAAACCGGCAAAGAGCTCGGTTGTCGGGCCGGGAATGGGCTCGGCCAGAGAAAGCCTATTTTGGGGTTTGGGATGTTGCGGATAAAACGGTTCGAAGGCCAGTTCGGGGAAGCAGATAATCTGTGCCCCCTGCGATGCGGCTTGTCGCGCCGCCTTAAGGGCACGATCCGTATTTTCTTTTTTGTCTTTACCGTTCTTCTGCTGGATCAAAGCGATTTTCAAGGGCAACCTCTCTTTTTGTTTAGGGATTGGTTGGGT
>CAZHIZ010000289.1:0-2346 GCA_964532875.1 uncultured Caldithrix sp.
CCCTTTCCGCCCTCGACGCTTTGCGTCTCGGGCACCTTCCCCTCATAGGGGAAGGAAAGCCGGGCATTAGCATTTGCCCGTTCCTTTTGTTAATTGCCATGGTTGGGCAACGTACTCCCCCCAATTCCTATTCAACCAACCCGTCAGGGCAGTTTTTCTCGCAGATTACGCAGATTCCCGCAGAGTCACAGCCCCCGTTTTTTTCATTTTTCATTTGTCTTTTGTCATTTTTAAACCCATCCCCGCCCCGTAACTTCTTTCTTTTTCCCATCCTTCTTTATTTTGTATTTTTTATTTTTTCTTATTGCTTCGGAATTGTTAAATTAACGGTACGTAAAAATGTGCCAGTAACCTTTGGAGAGTAAGATGGAGTTAAAAGATTTTAACCCGGACGAAGCCATGACCATAAAATTGCCGGCCGAACTGCCGCCTAAAAAAGAATTTTTACCCGGCATTCGCCGCGCCCCCAGCCGCGGATTTAATTTAACCCGCAACGAAACCGTCATTGCTTTAAAAAATGCCCTACGTTACATTCCCACCGAACTTCACGAAATACTTGCGCCGGAATTTTTAGAGGAATTGCGTACCATGGGGCGCATCTACGGCTATCGCTTCCGGCCTGAAGGGCGTATTTACGGCAAACCGGTGGATCAATACAAAGGCATTTTAGAAGCACGAGCCCTGCAGGTAAACATCGACAACAACCTCGATTTTGAAGTGGCTCTTTATCCTTACGAACTGGTTACTTATGGTGAAACGGGACAGGTTTTTCAGAATTGGATGCAGTATCTCCTGGTAAAAAAGTATCTGGAAATCATGCGCGAAGACCAGACCCTGGTTATTATGTCCGGTCATCCTTTGGGACTTTTCCCTTCCCATCGCGATGCACCGCGCGTGATTAACACCAATGGGCTTTTGGTCGGTCAGTGGGACAATCCGCAGACGTTTCATCGTTTGGCTGCCATGGGGGTTTCCAATTACGGGCAGATGACGGCCGGTGGCTGGATGTACATCGGGCCGCAGGGAATTGTCCACGGAACTTACATTACGGTGCTAAATGCCGGGCGGCTCTATTTGGGTATTCCGGAAGACCGCGATTTAAGCGGGGTGTTTTTCGTTACCTCGGGTCTGGGAGGCATGTCCGGAGCTCAGGCCAAGGCCATAGAAATTGCCGGAGGCATCGGTGTGATTGCCGAAGTGGATTACAGCCGCATTAAAACCCGCTACGATCAGGGTTGGGTAAGCAAAATTTCCGACGATTTGGATCAGATTGCCCGCTGGATGGATGAATTTAAGAAGAAAAAACAGGCAATTTCCATTGCCTACCACGGCAACATCGTTGATTTACTGGAATACATTGATAAGCACGATATTGAGGTGCAATTGCTTTCCGATCAAACCTCTTGCCACGCCGTTTACGAAGGTGGCTACACCCCGGCAGGCGTAACATTCGAAGAAGGACGACGCCTGATTAAGGAAAATCCGCAGCGTTTTAAAGAACTGGTAAACGAATCGTTACGTCGCCATTTCCGTGTGCTTAAACGCTTAACCGATAAGGGCGGGCATTTTTGGGATTACGGAAACAGCTTCATGGCCTCGGTTTTTGAAGCGGGTGAAACGGCTATTGCCAAAAACGGGCGCGACACGACCGAAGGATTCATTTGGCCATCTTACGTGGAAGACATAATGGGGCCCATCTGTTTCGATCGCGGGTTCGGGCCCTTCCGCTGGGTGTGCCTGAGCGGTAAATCCGAAGACCTGCGCAAAACAGACCGTGCCGCCATGGAATGCATCGATCCGAAGCTCAGCTCCTTGCATCGGGACAATTACCATTGGATCGCCACGGCCGAACAAAATAAATTGGTCGTGGGCACCAAAGCACGCATTCTGTATTCCGATGAAGAGGGGCGCATGAAAATCGCCTTAAAATTCAACGAAATGATTCGTAAAGGTGAAATCGGTCCCGTAATCATCGGACGTGATCATCACGATGTTTCGGGTACGGATTCTCCCTATCGCGAAACCGCCAACATTTACGATGGCAGTCGTTTTACCGCAGACATGGCTGTTCACAGTTTTGCCGGCAATGTGGCCCGAGGCATGACCCTGGCGGTGCTTTCCAACGGCGGCGGCGTGGGAATCGGGCGTGCGCGCAACGGTGGATTCGGTTTAGTGCTGGATGGCAGCGAACGGGTGGATCGCATTATCAAAAGCGCTATTTCCTGGGATGTGACCGGCGGAATTGCCCGTAGAAGTTGGGCGCGCAATCCTAATGCCCTGCAAACGGCCAAAGCCTGGAACGAAAAGAATAAAGACAAAGGCCATATTACACTACCGTACATCCCC
>CAZHIZ010000290.1:0-2334 GCA_964532875.1 uncultured Caldithrix sp.
AAGCGTCGAGGGCGGAAAGGGTACAAGAAGGAAAAGCCCGCATGGGTTGAATGGGAATTAGAAATTTGCAATTTGGAACTTGTAACTGGTGACGGATGCGCTTATCTCCAGACCAATTTTACCTGCCGTGGCGGAATCCGTCTACCACCGTGCCAATTCCTAATTCCTGATCCCCAGTTCCTAATGATACTTTACTCTTTTCTATTAAAGGGCAATGCTTAATGTAATTTCCTGCACCTGGTATCCCTGTTCGCCGTTAGGAACGGACAGATTCCGTATTGCGGGAGGGTGAAGTAAATGAGGCGGTTTGTTCTTTGGCATGATTGCGATATTCGGGAATCATTTGCTGTAATTTAACGTAGATAGCTTCCACATCTTGTTCCAATACCGCTTTTTGAAAATAGGCCAGATGGTCGGTCATTAAATGCCAGTTATTGTAATGGCTGCCGATGGCTTTGTAAATTTTGGGATGGCTGGTTTTCAGCGGGGCTTCGTCCTTATTCCATAATTCTTCCCACAACTTTTCGCCCGGTCTTAAACCGATATACTCGATTTTAATATCTTTATCCGGCTCAAATCCCGACAATTTAATCAAGCGTCTGGCAATATCCACAATTTTAATGGGTTCGCCCATATCCAATACGAAAATATCGTTGCCGTTACTCATCTTGGTTGCCTGAAAAATTAATTTGACGGCTTCTGGAATGGTCATAAAAAAACGCTTCATTTCGGGATGAGTAATCGTAATAGGCCCGCCTTTGGCGATTTGCTTTTGAAATAGCGGAATAACGCTGCCGTACGAGGCCAAGACATTGCCGAATCGTACCGTAGCCAATTTCATGTTCGATTTGGCCGAATACGATTGCAAAACCAGCTCGGCAACGCGTTTGGTGGCACCCATGACGGAAGTGGGATTAACCGCCTTGTCGGTGGAAATTAAGACAAATTTTTCCACACCGGTTTCTTCACAAAGTTGCACCAAATTGGCCGTTCCCAAAATATTATTGCGCACGGCCTCTTCCGGATGATATTCCATTAACGGCACATGTTTGTAAGCCGCCGCATGAAAAACCACCTCCGGTCGATAGCTGTTTAAAATATATTTCATTTTGTGTAAATCCAAGATATCGGCAACCATTATTTGGTAGGTTTGCCGATCGTACTCTTGCTTTAATTCATTATCCAGATAAAATAGACTGTTCTCAGAACGATCCACACATATTACTTTTTCGGGATTTAATTTGAGCGATTGTTTTACCAATTCCGATCCGATCGATCCGGCCGCTCCGGTAATCATAATGGTTTTGCCTTGCAGGTATTCACGCACCTGATTCAAATCGATTTCAATGGGAATGCGATCCAGAAGGTCTTCGACTTTGACATCGCGAATTTGTTGAACCTGTACCAGGCCGTTAACGATTTCTTTGGGTCCCGGCACCGTTTTGAAATCGACTCCCGTGTTCTCACAAATTTGCACGATACGGCGCATATCCGTTACCGAAGCCGAGGGCGTAGCAATAATGATTTCGTCAATGTGCTTTTGACGCACAATTTTCGGTAAATCTTTGCTTTTGCCCAAAACTTTCACACCGTGAATTTTGGTATTTTGTTTTTTGGATGAATCGTCAATTAAGGCCACCGGATAAAATCCCAGAGAAGGATCGTTTTTCATCTGGCGGATGATCATTTCCCCGGCCTTACCGGCACCGATTACCGCCACCCGTTTTTTATTGGAAGCAAAGCTGGATTGCAGCTTAAAAAAGATACGAGGCATAAAACGCAAAGCACCGGTAAAAATGAAGCTCAAAATCAAAAAGAAGAAGAGTACGCTACGCGGTACAGCCAACAAATTGGCAAAGTACAGATAAATGATAAATCCCAGCCAACCGGCTAATAAAGCCACAAACAAATTAATGACATCCTGAATACTGGTGTATTCCCATTGACTTTGATTCACGCCTAAAATATTAATGAAGAATAGTTCGATAATCACGGCAATGGGAATGGTGTGTTTAAAAATGATAAAATAGTGATTAGCGGGCAAACTTAAATCGAAACGCAAGCCAAAGGCTATGGTATAAGCCAGGGCAAGCGCCAAAGTATCTAAGATAACCTTTAACAAGGTTTGCACATTGGTTCGGGATTCCAGGAAAGTATTAATTTTTTTCGGCATCGTATTAAATTCTCGAATTAAACAAACTCAAAATATTACTAAATCAAAAATCGGGATGTGCGTATTGGCACAAACTGGCCATAATAAAAGTATCAGCCTCCTAAAAGAAAGAACCCTTAAATATAAGTATCGCATTTATACGTATCAAAAAATATTAAACA
>CAZHIZ010000291.1:0-2251 GCA_964532875.1 uncultured Caldithrix sp.
CTCTTTTGTATTTTAATAGTAAGATTCTTACCTTTTGGGCATTCCGGAATGGAAGATGAAAGGGATGATGGTAGCAAATTCCGGATGACGGGTCGCAGATTGGGCTTTTGACGGATTACCCCTTTACTCTTGATCCATAAAGCACAAAGGCTGACGGTGGCAAAGATGTGGCGTAATTTTTTAATTCTAATATTTGTCCTTTTGTTCTCATCGTGTAGCGGGATCCTTTGGCAAAAGACAGCCCGTGTTCGGAAAGTACCTGCCCTCACACATCCTCGTTTACTTGAAGGAGAGCTCCGGCTGGCTATAAAAAATATTCATCTTCTATCCGGAGATTCTTTAAAGGCTTTCAATAAGCGCAATGGTATTCCTGAAAACCAACTCCCAACGTTACGCGTATGGAGTGCCCTTATCCGGCCTTTTCAGAATCAAAAAAATGTCCGTTGTCTATTGGTTCAGCCGAAACCGACTTCGATTTTTAAAGAACCTGAAAACGGAATCACTATTTTTTACTGGGATTTGGGTTCGGCTTTAAAGGAAAAAGATTCCATCATAGTGCTTCGGAAATTCCGTTACGTTTGTTTTGATTACAAGCCCGATCCGGGCATGGATTCAATACGCTATGACCGGAATAAAATTCCAAAGTATATCCGAACTTTTTACACAAAAAGCGAACCTTTTCTGCACCTGACTGAAAAAATTAAACAAACGGCGCATCAGATTGCAGGCAGAGAACACAATCCGTTTAAACAGGCCAGGTTGCTACATCACTGGGTGCATAAAAATATGACGTACATTTATCCACCCAAAAAACGCGGCGCTACGGCGGCCCTTGAGAGCATGAGCGGAGATTGCGGGCAATATGCCGATTTGTTCATTGCTTTAGCGCGCAGTTTAAACATTCCCGCACGTTTACAAGCAGGTTTTGTTTTTTCGGCTCAACGCGTTAGTTACCATGTTTGGGCGCAAATTTATTTACCGCATACGGGTTGGTTTCCAGTCGATCCTACCCGGAAGGACGGTTTCGGCTTTCTGGATAATAAACGCTTGATTGCTTCGGTGGGCATGAATATTCCTTTAAAATTTGTTCCGGTCTGGGCTACCTATCGCAATTCGGAGGCCGAACATGGACGGACGGATTTTATGCAGTTGGCTACTATTGTGAAAAGCGGATTTAAAGCAAGCATCATTACCAATATAACCGTTATTAAAGACAGTTTACTCACGCTTCCTACGCATTAACTCGCATTTCAAAGCAAACAAATACGGCATGTCTTCGAAACTTAAACTCGATTTTAACTTGTGATCGGCCTTAACATTCTTCTCGGGACTTGTTAAGTTACAAAAATCAGGGAATTTTAAGAGGGTTCTGTAAGGTTCGGAAGCCTCGTACGTCTAACAAAACGAGACGTCCACAAGACGGGTAAAACCAGAAAAAAATTATCGTATTGACAGTGAACAAGGACTTTAAACATTTCGTCAGTACGAGTGGCTTTTCCTCTTGGGCTTTTACCAAAAAGATAGAATGATTTTTAGCACACGCCGTGTGATTGAAGAATTAATGAACAGGTTTCTGATTAGCCAAACGGACTTAACGATTCAAACGGAAGGCAATTCCAGATGAAAGTAAAAAAACCGAAAATCACCGTCCCAAAGAACAGGCCCTTATTGGTTAAAAAGGTAATCGTTTTTTGCATAAGGAGTGAACCGAGGTTTAATGCGGACGGGGCGCCCTTTTAGAAATAATGACAGATCCTTTGTTAACATAAACGGAAAAGGAAAGAGAACCATGTTTAAAAAACTATCTACAAAAGAATTGCAAAACGTTTTGTACCAGAAAAATCGAAAGATAATTGATGTGCGACCGATTGATGCCTACAACGGTTGGAAATTGAGAGGAGAATTACGTGGCGGGCATATTCGCGGTGCAAAAACCTTTTCCGAGAAATGGAGTACCGCCCCTGATTGGCTTGACCTCTTACGCGCAAAACAAATTTTAGCAAATCAGCCAATTATCGTTTACGGGTATGAAAATTCTCATGTCCACAAAATGGCGCAATTATTTGCGGATAACGGCTACCAAAACGTGGCGATTTACGAACATTTCCTTGACGAGTGGAGTGCCGATCCCTCTTTGCCCATGGATTCCTTACCGCGGTACCGGCATTTGGTTCCTGCTTCCTGGGTTAAAAGCGTAGTGGACGGAGAGAATCCACCTGGAATAAAAGGCCGGAAAATCATTATTGTCCAG
>CAZHIZ010000292.1:0-2215 GCA_964532875.1 uncultured Caldithrix sp.
GCTAACCTTATCTTTCAGGTTTGGGTCCAACCTAATGATCATCTGCGTTGTCATCGTTGCCCCCTCGTGTATTCCATTTAGCTGGGTGTTATGATCTATTTTCATGACCCCAAGCCGTCCAGACACATATCACGTATAAACAATATATACATCAAAGTAAAAAAAGTCAACGACCATGAAATCGAAGATCGTGGAAAGGGGCGTTTAATTTCTTACCGGTTCCCGGCACGTAGCTGGGAATTCTTTAATGAAAAGCTGGGCTTCACGCATTTCTTTTCCTAATTCCGTAAGTTCGCGTCCCTCTCACTCTTTTTTTGGGACGCAGATTCACGCGGATGAAAAAAATAGGTAAAAGGTGGAAGCCTGAAGGCTGGTGTGAAGCACCCTCCCTTTTCAAATAGCAACCGGCAATCCTGAGTTTGCGCTCAAGATCCCGGCGTTTCATGCAACCCGCACCGTGTCACGAATCACATCTTCAGGCAAACCCCTTCCGTGGCCTTTTCAATAATGGCAGTAAATTCGGCCTTCATCTCATCCTCCCGATTTTATGAGGGAAATATATTTATTGTCTTAATTATTTCAAGCTTCCTTGCCCTTGTCAAATGGAGGCGTGGGGGTGGGGAAGGAATGGAACAGATTTTTGATTTCTCCATCAACCGCAAACGGATGATGAATGTTCCAGATATTTTATTTCAAATCACCGATGATCTTTTGTAACTTTCTTACCAACTTTTCATACCGTTTCGTTTGAGTGGGCGGTTCAAGATGCGCTAAAATCGCTTCCTGCAATGTTTCACTTACGAATATCGATTTAAATTCTGAAACTAAAAAAGATTTAACGTCCTCATCCGATTCCAGTATAGGCAAAAAGGTTGTTCGATTATCCAAGATATAGACAATATCTTCAAAATCATGACTGAATCTGGGGTCATTCCCTCTGTTCCGAAAAGCGGCAAATTTTGCTGCAAGATAGTAAGCCAGCGGCATAATCTTGATTTTTATGCTATCGAGACTATGGATTTGCGCGTGCTTAAAACCTTCTTGAAACCAGGGATTGGCTGGCGCCCAACCGATTTCTCGTGTGCCCATGATATTGAGCAAAGTATTTCGATACGTAAAGCGACAAATAACCTTTTCATCCCTCGCGGGGTGAATACCTCGCGCCGCCAATTTCTGCCGTAGTTCTTCAAGTTGAAATAGCGAAGCGACTTCCACGACAATGTCGACGTCTTTAGTAGGGTGTATTTCTGGGACAGCGGGGTCATCAACATATAATCCGGCCACTTCCCCGCCCACGTAAACGACCTGTTCATTCAAATCTCCCAAGGCTCGGGCAATGATTTCAATGGCATTGATACATTGCTTTTTCGTATTCAGCACATATTTCTCCGTTGTTCCCAAAAAATTCATGTTATAAAATTCGCTTACGCAATTCTTCCACCGCCCGTTGTTTTTCCCGCGCACGCCCAAGACGCAAGGCGTCTGTTAAGGCCAAAAGTTCATACAAAAGTGGATCCTTGGCACAGGCGCTTGGCACGCCTGGGTGTAAGGGTTCGATGGCCTGGCCTCGTTTTTTTTCCTCCGCGCAGGGCCAGACATAAGGCTCTTCACCACCCAAAAAGTCGTTCAATGGTGGGGCGGAATGCGCCGTGGGCATACCACGCTGAATGGCCCCTATTTCCGCCGGAAAGACATAACGCAAACCATGCGCCAGAAACTCCAGCAGGTTATTTTTCATCAATCGTCTTTTATCTCCCGCGATAAGTCCAGCTAATTTTGATCGATTTAGGGACTCACTTACTTCACTGGCACTGATGTTTAGGGTCTGCGCCAAATCTTTAGCGAGCCAGTGTTTACCTTTAAAAGCGGCTATTTTGAGCAGGATAACCACATCATGCGGGCGCATTCCTTTATGTCGTCTCATAGCCAATTCCTCCCTTTTCGATACGCGATTCGCGAATTGAAAATACTACTTTTTCATAAAGAAAGCAACCTATTTCGGGTTCTTTAGCTATTCTTTCCTTGCTTACCCTTATGATGACCGAACGTAGAATTTTTATGGGTCACAGATTGGCATGGATGGAAGTTAGGTAAAAGGTAAAAGGTGGAAGGTGGAAGTAAAACGCTTTTGACTTCGGACTTCGAGGCCGCCCTTCAGGTTAAAAACGGACAGGATGAACAGGATTGCAAAAGAACGAAAAATCCGCGAAGGAAA
>CAZHIZ010000293.1:0-2153 GCA_964532875.1 uncultured Caldithrix sp.
TGCAGGCTATTCATGATTTGTATCCGCAAAAAATGCGCTGGCGGGCCAAACATTTCGATCGCTTAGTCGGTAGCGATGCCTTGCGTAAGGCCGTCAGCCGCAATCGTCCTTTGCAGTCTTTGCTGGAACGGTGGCACGAACAGGCAGAGAATTTTAAGAAATTGCGCCAAAAATATTTGTTGTATTAAATCAAACGCATTGCCTTCTTCCGCTCCATGGGAGAAATCATCCTCAAAGAAGGGGCGATTTGTCCGATATTTATCATCGGAAACACAACATAAAAAAGGAACATTATGGCCTACAGTAAATTCGTCCATGCCTTTTTAGAAGAAAGTGCGCAACAATTTCCCGATAAACCGGCTTTTTTTGCCGAAGGGTTCTGGTACACCTACGGCGAAATCGAAAAACGGGCCAATCGTCTGGCCCGCCTGTTAAGCGAGCTGCAGGTACAACGCGGGGACCGCGTGGCTTTTTACATCGAAAATTCCATTGAATATGTGGTAACCTACTACGCCGTTTTAAAAATCGGGGCTATTACCGTAGCGCTCAATACGGAGTTAACGGCCGATAATGTGGATTACATTTTAGGGGATTGCGGGGTTTCGCTTTTAATTTTGGGCCGGAAATTTTTCAAACGCCTAAAAAGCCTTGCCGGTAAACCCTATCTAAAACATTTTTTACTTTGGGACGAAGGGAAAATCGACAAAAATACCTTGCCTGCAAACGCCCTGCTTCTATCACAAGCGTTGGAGACTCTGCCGGATTCATTTCAGCCGCGGCGCATCATCGATTTGGATGTGGCTTCCATTGTGTACACCTCAGGTAGTACGGGGCAGCCGCGCGGGGCCACGTTAACCCATTTGAACATTGTGACCAATACCAGATCTATTGTCGACTACTTACATCTCACCGCGCAAGACCGCATCATGGTTATTTTGCCTTTTTATTACATTTACGGCAAGTCGTTGTTGAATACTCATTTTTTCGTCGGCGGGTCGGTGGTGGTCGATAACCGTTTTCTCTTCCCCAATGTGGTACTTCAAACCATGCAAGAACAAAAGGTCACGGGATTTTCCGGCGTTCCTTCCACCTTTACTATTTTATTGCACCGTTCCAATATCCGTTCTCTAACTTTCCCTTCATTACGTTACGTAACGCAAGCCGGCGGTGCCATGGCTCCAGCCGTGCAAAAAGAAGTGGCGCGTGTCTTTGCACCGGCCCAATTGTACATCATGTACGGCGCCACCGAAGCCTCGGCTCGGCTTTCCTATCTGGATCCCAAAGATTTGCCCCGCAAATGGGGCTCGATCGGCAAAGCCATTCCCAATGTGGAATTGTTTATTGCGGATTCGCACGGGAATCCTTTGCCGCAAGGCAAAGAAGGGGAAATCGTGGCGCGCGGAGCAAACATCATGCAAGGTTATTGGAATCACCCGGAAGAAACGCGCAAAGTGTTAAAGCACGGTTTGTATTACACCGGTGATATCGGCGTAATGGACGAAGAAGGATTTTTATTTGTGGTGGGCCGTAGTAAAGACATGATTAAAATCGGCGGTAATCGGGCCAGCGGTAAAGAAATCGAAGATGCCATTTACGAATTTCCCGACGTGGCCGATGTAGCCGTTATCGGTGTTCCGGATGAAACCCTGGGAGAAGTGCCCAAAGCCTTTATTGTCCCCAAAGAGGGGGCCTCTTTGGCCGATTTCGAATCGCGTTTGATTGTATTTTTAAAGACCAAATTGGCTGCTTACAAAATTCCCAAATATTTTGAATGGCGGGATTCCTTACCTAAAAACAAATCGGGAAAAATTCAAAAACTCAAATTGCTGGCAGAAGAACGGAAACGGGAAAAATAAATTATCTCGGGACGGTTTAGTTTTCGGGCGGGTCCCTTTTGCCGGCATGGCTACTACCCTGTTGCCGCGTGGAGCCCCGCTTGTAGCGGGGAAGCGTATCGAGGCAACGGCGGCCCGGTTCTCTCGATACGCTCTCTGGCTCAGACGGAGGGCACTTCGAGAACCGAGTGGTGCACTTTTGGGGCAGCGTAAGCTTACACATCGTCTTCAAACCCAAGTCAAATCCCGTAGGGATGTTTGACAATAGCGCGGCAGTTTACTGCCGGGGAAAAGGACAAAACCACACAAAATGAAATG
>CAZHIZ010000294.1:0-2146 GCA_964532875.1 uncultured Caldithrix sp.
CACCACACTTCTTATTCCTTCCCTGCCACTGGTAGGGAAGGTGCCCGAGACGCCAGGCGTCGAGGGCGGATGGGTTTTGAAAAGCAATGGTTGAATGATTGAACGGTTGAATAGGAAATAGGAGGTGTATGGGTGCCCAACTATTGCAGTTAAAAGCAAGAAGGGCAAATGTCTCCGTCTGACGAAACCTTCCCTATGAGGGAAGGTGCCCGAGACGAGAGGCGTCGAGGGCGGAAGGGTGCAAAAGGGAAGAATAAAAAAGGATGTCTTGGCTTGCCCACCTCTAGATCCCTTCTCTAATGCAATAGGAAAGGGGACCCGAGACGCAAAGTCTCCAGGGCCGATGGGTTTTAAAAAGAAAAAAGACAAATGAAAAAAGAAAAAAGAAATGGGTGCTGTAACTTTGCACGAACCCTTTACTCTCAATCGCAACAAATAACATTCCCATTCAACTATTTAACTATTAAACTATTTAACTATTCAACCATTCAACCAAGTAACCTTTTACCCATTCAACTAATTCTAAAACGAAACAACTAATCAAGTGAGGCGAAAATGCATTTAAGTATTTGGGACATCATGGCTCCGGCCTTTTTTGAATGTTTGATCTTGGTGGGCATCCATTCCTATTTGGGCTTACACGTGATCAAACGCAAAGTGATTTTTGTGGATTTGGCCCTGGCACAAGTTGCCGCTTTGGGTACCACGGTGGGATTCTTATTCGGCATCATGCCGGGCACAACCGGGGCCTATTGGTTTTCTCTGGGCTTTGCCATGATCGGCGCCGCTATTTTCTCCCTTTCCCGCTTTCGCAATGAAAAAATTCCGCAGGAAGCGGTAATCGGTTTGGTTTACGCCCTGGCTGCCGCGGTGGCCATTCTGGTAATTGACAAGGCACCGCACGGAGCCGAGCACATCAAAGAATTGTTAACCGGCAGCATTCTGTGGGTTAAGTGGAGCACCATTCTACATGCGGCCATTGTGTACGCCGCTGTGGGTATTTTTCACTTCATCTTCCGCGACAAATTCCTACTGATCTCCAATCACCCGGAACAGGCCTATGAAAAGGGCATTTCCGTTCGTTTCTGGGATTTTTTGTTTTACATGACCTTCGGCATTGTCATCACTCATTCCGTGGGTACGGCCGGTGTTTTGCTGGTCTTCGTCTTTTTGGTCGTTCCGGCCATCACTTCCATCATGATCACCGATGTTTTGTGGAAACAATTACTGATCGGCTGGTCCATGGGTTTGGTCGTTAGTGTGGTCGGTTTGTACATTTCCTACGTAGCCGATTTACCCAGCGGCCCCACCGTAGTGGCCTTTTACGGTCTGGTTCTCTTGCTGGTAGCTTTAACCCTGTACGTGATCAAATCACCTTCCAAGCTAAAAGCCCTGAGCCGGATTGGACTTGGAATTCTAATTAGTATTATTATTTATTTCTTATTCGAATTCATGGGTGCCTACTTCAAAAAGCACGAGGCACTGCCCTCTGCGGCAGCAGCGGCAGTACCCCATTCGTCGGAGCACGCCTTTTCCGCGCCCGAAGCCCTAAAGCCGGCCACTTTACCGGATTCGCTTCTGCAAGCCGCCACCCGGGGGGACGATTTTGCGGCACGTTTGGAAGCCGCCAAAACGCTTGCCCACAGCAATCGCCGCCTCGGATTGAAAATAATGTTGCAATTACTGCGGGAATGCCCCTATCCCTTTCTGCGGGAGCAGATTATTTCCGAAATCGAGCGTTACAGCCACAATCGTTTCGGTTACGACAGTGCTTTGTCCAATAAAGAAAATGCCCGCGCATTGAAAAAGCTACAGCACTGGTACGAAACAAGCATTCATTGAACAAGGCTTGAGCTAAAAGTTTATTGGGTGCCAAATCTACGCTCCGTCGAAGGCCGGATCTACGATACGTTTTTTGCTGGAAGTGCACCAGTCGGTTCTCGAGTGTTTCGACGGAGGAGAAACGTATCTAGAGAACCGTGCTTAGTTGCCTCGATACGTTTCCCCCGCCGGCGGCGGGGGAACACTCGGCAAGCGGATGGCATCGGTAAAGGAATATCAAAAACCATTAACGGAATTACACCATATTTCACGTCCCGTCAGGGACGAGGTGAAAATAGCCCGCCGATTCATCGGCGGGAACAAT
>CAZHIZ010000295.1:0-1672 GCA_964532875.1 uncultured Caldithrix sp.
TTGCCTCGATACGTCCTCCCGCTTAAAGCGGGGGGCCACTCGGCAACCGGGTTGTAGCAGCGGCAAAACAATTGTTCATCGTTTCAAGTACAAAGTCGGTCAAAATACTAAATTCGCAAAAACGTTATGTTGAACAACACCATGGTTTCAAATAAATGGATTGTGACACCGATCCCAAGGCCGCAGGCCAAAATGATTCTCTATTGTTTGCCCTTTGCGGGAGGCAGCTCCAATAGTTTCCGACCCTGGGCATCCGTATTACCGCCGGCCGTTGAGTTACGCGCCGTTGAGTTACCCGGACACGGAATGCGATTAACGGAAACTTTGCTGCGTCGTCTGGAAGACTTGTTGCCCGCCTTATCGGAAGCCGTTGCCGCTTCTGCAGAGAAACCGTTTGCCATCTTCGGGCACAGCATGGGAGCACTTTTAGGTTACGAATTGGTTTTACGCCTTGAAGAAACCTTTCGCAAATTTCCGGAGCATGTATTTCTTTCCGGACATGGAGCCCCCACTTTGCCCGAGCGCGAAGAACCCATCCACCAACTCCCAAAGCCCCAATTCTTACAAAAAATCCGGCAGTACAACGGAACGCCGCACGAAGTGCTGGAAAACGGAGAATTGATGGAACTGATGGAACCGATTTTACGCGCCGACTTTGAAGTGTGCGAAACGTACCAGCCGCGAGAGATTCGCCCCATGCACGTACCGTTAACCGTGTTGGGAGGCATTAATGATCCCGGTGCTCCGCGGAAAGACTTGGAAGCCTGGAAAGATTTTACAACGGCAAGTTTCAATGTGCGCATGTTTCCCGGCGATCATTTTTATTTACTGCAACATCGCATGACTCTAATTCAGGCCATTCTTCAAGACATCAACAAACATTTCAATTTAAACGGTTAAATCATGCAACGCATCCGATCCACAGATACCGACATTTTTCGTTTCGATTCATCCGATACGGTGCATGTTTGGCTGGTGCCGTTAAAAATCCCGCCTTCTTTTTTACACGACCTACAATCCCTGCTTTCGGAAGATGAACGCCAACGCGCCGCACGCTTCCGTTTTGATCGTCATCGTCAGGCCTATATCGGCGCCCGGGGGCAACTACGTTTGTTGTTGGGAAACTATTTAGAAAAGGACCCGCAAACCATTCGTTTTACCTACAACAAATTCGGCAAGCCCTATTTAAAAGACGATGTTTTTTTCTTTAATATTTCCCATTCCGGCGATTGGGCCTTAATGGCCTTTCACCCGCTTTGGGAATTAGGCGTGGATATCGAACAGATGAAAGCCGATTTTGACGGTTTGCATTTGGTCGAACGCTTTTTCTCACAAAACGAAATCAAACAAATTCGGGCCCTGCCCGATTCTCTGAAAAAAGAAGGATTTTACAACGGCTGGACACGCAAAGAAGCTTACATTAAAGCACGCGGTCGCGGCTTGAATATTCCTTTAGCCGAATTTTCGGTGGATTTGCGCCCTGACCGGCCGGCCGCTCTTTTGGAAACCTCCCATGACACTGAGGCCATACGGTTCTGGTCCGTCCAATCCCTGCCGGCTCCCGAAGGGTACAAAGCGGCTATTGCCGTTAAATCTTTGACGTTCAAAATTTCATTAAAAAAGGGCGATCATTTGAACGCCCTTTTACGCACTTAAAAAGAATGTATCGTTC
>CAZHIZ010000296.1:0-1640 GCA_964532875.1 uncultured Caldithrix sp.
AAAAAGCACGCTTAAAATCCATTCGTCAAATGCTAAATCGTTGGCTGCAATTACGTGATTTTCTGCCCTTAAACGAGCTGCTGGAAACCGTTCTGGACGATTTGCAGTACCGGGCGCTGTTAACTTCTCAAATTAACGGGGGACAACTTTTGGCCAATATCGAGAAATTCATTGAGCATGTCTTTCGCTTTAACAGCAGCGGCATTTTGGGTCTGGTGGATTTGATCCGTCAGGTAGAGTTGTTTATCGAACAGAGTTTGCGCGAAGGTGAGCCGCAAATCAATCTCGAAGACAAAGGCACGGTTAAACTGATGACCATCCACGCGGCCAAGGGCTTGCAATTTCCGGTGGTGTTCATTCCCTATTTAAACACGGATAATTTAAGGAAAAGCGGCAGTGCACCCCATGTTTTTCTCGATGCGCAATTGGGGATCGCGGCAGCGCCGCGAGACGATTTGCCGCTCGCCGCAGCGCGGCAATCCGACAACGGGAAAAAACGGTACACGTTGTTCCATCTTTTGAAATTACAACAGAAAAAAAAGGATCTGGCCGAAGCCAAACGCATTTTTTACGTGGGCGTAACCCGCGCCAGCGATCACTTGTTTTTAAGCGCCCAAATAAAACGCGATCGCCAGGGCCGTCCCGGCGTGCAGCCCCACTCGGCCTTGCAATGGATCGTCGAGCATTTTAAGCGACACAACTTTCTGCTTTTCGAATCCGGGCAAACGGAATATCGTCATGAAAATTACACCTTGCACATCGTTCGTTCCTTACCCGGAGAAGCCCGTACCGAAACAAAGATTGCCGATTGGCTGAACAATCTACGCCGCCTGCAAAAACACATTTTGCAACCGCAGCCTGCCTCTGAAGAGGCGTTAGCCCTGTATCGCCCGTTACATGACCAACCGGGGCCCATTACCTTTTCGGCTACCCGCTTGATGACCTTTGTCAAAGAACCCAAAGAATACTACCGCCGTTACCATTTGGGCTTTTTCGAAAGCGACTACGAATTGTTCGCCGATGCCATTTACAAAGAAGACGACGCCCTGATCAAAGGCAAAATCATGCACCGCTTTCTGCAATTGTTAAGCGAAGGGAATTCGGACGAGACGCAAATTTTAGAGCGCGTTTTATTTGAATTCGAAGTTTTTGATCCTCAAAAACAGGCCCAGTTTCGTGAAGAAATTTTGTTCCTGAAAGAAAAAATAACCCGTTCAAAAGTAGGGAAGCGCATTATTCAGGCCAGACCGGCTCGAAATGAAATCCCCGTTACCATGCGCCTGGGTGACGACTATTTTACCGGAACTATCGATCGTATTATCCGCGATGAAAACAATTTGTGGCACGTCATCGATTACAAAACCAACCGGATTACTGAAAATCGACTCAACTCCGTCGGTAAAAAATACGAGGTACAAATGAAGGGCTACGCCCTTCTTCTGAGCCGTCTTTTACCTCAGCAAAAAAGCTATCCCGTGGATTTGTACTTCATTCATCCCGATGCGCTCTATTCCCAAACCTATTCCATGGACGATATTCATTACATCGAAGAAGAATTTCTACAGTTGATTGCCCAAATCAAACAACGCTTTCCGGTCGGTAATTCCCTTGGAAGTAAAGACCAATAGAGATTCAGAAAA
>CAZHIZ010000297.1:0-1567 GCA_964532875.1 uncultured Caldithrix sp.
CGCAATGCCTCCACCTCGTTTACTGTTTTGGGGATGGGCTTGCCTAGAACCCGATGGCCGTCCTCCGTCACCAGCACGTCATCTTCGATGCGAATGCCGCCGAAATCCAAAAATTCTTCCACCTTATTGTAATTGATGAAGTCGTAAAATCTTCCTTCTTTTTTCCACAGCTCAATCAGTTTGGGAATGAAATAAATGCCCGGTTCCACGGTTAACACAAACCCCGGCTTTAGCGCTTTGGCCAGGCGTAAATAGGCCAAACCGAATTGATTACTGCGTTTAATAGTGTCATCGTATCCCACGTAATCTTCACCCAAATTTTCCATGTCGTGAACATCCAGTCCCATCATGTGACCCAAACCGTGCGGGAAGAAAAGGGCATGCGCACCCTGCGTAACCGCATCCACGGCACTGCCTTTCATCAAGCCCAAATCTTTGAGCCCGTCCGTAATGACATGGGCCGCCTGCAAATGAATATCGCGATAACGAATGCCCGGCCGGATGCTGCCGATCGCCGTCATTTGCGCTTTTAAGACAATTTCGTAAACCGCTTTTTGACGTTCGGTAAACTTTTTACCGACCGGAAAGGTGCGCGTAATATCGCCGGCATATCGTTCGGACGATTCGCCGCCGCAATCATTGACAACAAGGCGACCTTCTTCCATGCGGTTTAGCTGCGAAACATTGTGCAAAGTCTCTCCGTGCACCGAAAAAATCAGCGGGAAAGAAAGACGACCGTTGTGCTTGTAAGCGATGCCCTGTAATTCCCCGGCAATTTCATATTCGTACAGACCCGGTTTCACATTTTTCATGGCATAGAGATGAATTTCGCGCGTGATGTCCAGCGCTTTTTCAATTTCCGCGATTTCTTCAGGTGCTTTAACGGATCGTTGAGCCACAACGGCTTTAATAAAGGGTACAGAAGCGTAAGCCTGCACAAATTCTGGTGAAACACCCAATAAGTGGCGTAGTTTTAAAATGGTGCTCGAGCGGTAGGGCGGTAAAAAGTGGATTTTACGTTCTCCGGATAAATGCTTTTGTAAAAAATCGTTTAAGGAAGCCCAGGTGCCCGTTTCTTCAACGCCGGCTTTTTCGGCTAAAGAACGCACGGTCGGTTGAGGGCCCATCCAGACAATGTCGTCCACTTCAAAATCATCGCCGAATACGATCTCGCGATCTTCATCCAAATCGATCACGGCCGCAAATCCCGGTAGATCAATTCCCCAATAATATAAAAAGGTGCTGTCCTGACGAAAGGGGTAGGTATTGGCAGCGTAATTCATGGGCGTGTCATCGTTCCCTAAGAACAGTAAAATTCCGCTTTTTAATTGCTTTTTCAATTGGCGTCGACGCTCTTTGTAAATTTCAGCCGAAAACATGATGAAAACTCCTTGTTGATCGTTTGCAAGACTCAAGTTAGAACATATTTTTATTCGGTGCAACTGTTAGCTTGATTCGATTACAAGGGTGGGATTTTTGCCGTGTGTGGATAAACATCGAAGGTTTGAAAAACGGAGAGGCAGGGATTCGAACCCTGGTCCCGATTGATCGGGAAACGGTTTTCGAT
>CAZHIZ010000298.1:0-1559 GCA_964532875.1 uncultured Caldithrix sp.
TAAAATCTCCTTTGCCAAAGCCCGATATTCTTTGGCGCCGCGGGCCGACGAAGCATAACTGAGAATCGGTTTTTGAGCGCCGTAGGCTTCGATCAGCTTGGAATTAACCCCGATAACCGTCTCAAATACCGCCGAGCCGAATTGTTCGCGCAGCCGTTGCAACACTTCTTTGGCCACATTGGTTCTGCGGTCGTAATGCGTGGCAAAGTAACCCAAAATCTGCAATTTGGGATTTAAATGGCGCTGGACTTTGTGTACGGTTTTCAAAGTAAGCTCCAGACCTGTGAGGGACAGATATTGGGTTTGCACCGGGATGAGCAGCGCATCGGCAATGGCCAGGGCATTGTAAGCCAAATTTCCCATATTGGGCGGCGAATCCATCAGGATGATGTCGAATTTTTTGGGAAAATCCCTGCGCGTTAAAAAAAATTCCAGGTTTTCCTCCTGCATCATTTCTTCATAGAATTCACTCAAAGCAGGTTCCGAGGGTACGCACCATAAATTTTCGAAAGTCGTGGGATAAATGTAATCGGCCAGTTTCCCATCATCGGATAGCAGATAATCACACAGGGTTTGGTGATCTCCGCGTGATTTATCCAGGCCCAGATGAACCGAGGCACTGGCCGCCGGGTCCAAATCGACCAACAAGGCGGTTTTCCCCGCTTCGGCAAAAGCGGCAGCCAAATTGACCGCACTGGTGGTTTTACCCACGCCGCCCTTATTATTGACGATGGCTAATAAATGCATCGCTTACCTACGAATTTAAAAAGTACATTTGTCGAATTTTTTCGATTTTATTTTGATCCATCAATTGTTTAATGACAACCCGCGTTTCGGCAGGAGTTTTTTGCAACACGGCGGCAATTTCTTTTAATGTGGCGCCTTGTTTTCTTTTCATTAAAAAGTTCAAGACGATTTCACTGTCCGTGGTTTTCGCCGACGGCTGTTGCGGCTTCTGGCGAGCCGTACGCTTTTGGCCTTTCCGTCCTCCGCGCCCTTTCGGCATGTTTTCAACCTGATTTTGGGTATCGGGATAGGGATTGGCAATAATGTGGGAAGACACCAAATGACCGATTGTTTGCGCCGCCTTTGCGCCGGCCTCAACGGCGGCCTGACAGGCGGCTAAATCGCCCTTGACTACAATTGTAATTAAGGCTCCGCCTACCTTGCGAAATTTCAATAATTGCACATTAGCCGACTTAACCATGGCATCGGCTGCCGTAACGGCCGCCACAAATCCGCGTGTTTCGATAAACCCGTAAGAAGCTTTCATAAGTGATAATTAAATAAATATCTACATAACAATCAAGAAATTATTGGATTCTGTACGGATGTTAAAAGGCGAAAGCATCAGGGAAAAGCCGATTTTTATTTTACAAATTACTCATTAATCAACATTACTTATTCGCGTAGCGGGGCCATGTTGGGGTGCCGTATCAAGGCAAGCGTCGAATTACGAGTTGAATAGAAAATGGTTGATTGGTAAAATGGGAATTAGGAATTTGTCAAGCAAAAGCGGGATCCCCTTTTCTGCGGGAGAAGAATCCTTCCCGTCATGG
>CAZHIZ010000299.1:0-1519 GCA_964532875.1 uncultured Caldithrix sp.
GGAAGGTTTCGCCAGACGGAGACATTTGCCCTTCTTGCTTTTAATTGCGATGGTTTGGCAAACATACTTCCCGTTCAACGATTCAACCATTCAACCATTCAACCTTTTCCCTATTCAACGATTCAACCGTTCAACCATTCACCCTTTTCATTTTTTGTCTTTTCGAATATCCGATAATACACGGGCAGGCCTTCATCGGACTGCCAGGATTCTCCGGCAACTTCGTGTAAACCGGCTTCTTCGGCCCAACGCCTGAGGACGTGCGGCGAAAAGCCCAACCACAAATCGTGCATGGTATCGGCTAATTGTTTATGGCCATGGCGATCGAAATCCACCACAACAAACCGTCCGCCGGGTTTTAAGATGCGGGCCGTTTCCGCAAACCAGCGTTGGGGACGCGGTAAATGGTGCAAAACCAAAGTGGCGAAGACCAGATGCACACTTTCCGCAGCCAAACACAGACGGCGCAGGTCGGCACGCACGATGTTTAAATTGGTCAGCCCTAATTGCTGTCGTAGTTGCCGCAATTGCCGAATCATCTGCCGATTTAAGTCCAAAGCAATCACTTTCCGCGCCAATAAGGCGGCTTTAACCGCCACCAGACCTGTGCCGCTACCGGCATCCAGCACAATGCTATCGGGTGAAATTTTCAAAACGGCAAAGATGTCTTCCAGCTTTTCTTGCGGGAAAAAGCGCTTGCGTAAGGCATCCCAGCGGTGGCGAATGTGCGAGAAAAAGCGTTGACTCTCCGCCTGCACCTGATGCATCACGTCGCTGCTTAAAGGGACATCGGACACAAAACGCAATAGATCGTCCAGCGGTAAATCCCGCACACCCTTTTGCACCCATTCGGGCAGAAAATACAATTGGTAATTTCGTTTCAGATTTTCGCGTGCCCGTTTTAGCAAACTGGTCAAAGCGGAAAGGCTCAAATTGAATTCACGAGCCAGCGCTTCGTAGGAAATACCGTCCAATTCACGACGCAACAAAACCTGCCTTTGGCGCTCCGGCAGAGCCTTTAAGGCCTTTTCGATGGCTTCGTCACCGCCCGTCCATTGGGCGGAAACACTGCCCCCCGTTTGTTCATCCAGTTGAATAAATGTGCGGCGTTTAAAATCCCGATAATAATTAACAACCAAATGACGGCTCACGGTCATAAGCCAGGCTTTCAAAGAACGGTGCTCATCGAGTTCGTGTAAATGCAACAATGCCCGCAAATAGACTTCTTGAAATAAATCTTTGGCTATCTCACCATCACCCACGGCCTGTTTAAGATATCCATAGACTTCGCCCTGGAACGATAGTAGTATTTGCCAAATTTTCTGCGTCTCTTTAATCATATACACCTAAAAGTCGATTTTCTTTCGCTCGGTTCTCATTTTTTTGATCGAATGGATTGAGAAAAAAAGAAAGAAGTTTAAAGGAAAAAACCTTCTTTGCCGCAGACGATCTCGCCCGAATTTCTCTCCTTCCTCATGCCCCTTCTCTTCTTCCCTTTCATTTTTCATTTTTCATCTTT